>VERO01000051.1 GCA_018882625.1 Phycisphaerales bacterium
GCCTCAGGATGGCACGCCGCAGGGCGCGCAGTCAGGCACGGGTGCGGGCAGCGGCCGCGCAGGAGAAGGCCGTGGCGAGGGGCAGGGTGGAGGCCGGGGCGAACGCGGCAATCGAGGCGACGGCGGCAACGACGGTGGCGAGGCAGGCCGTGGCCGCGGCGGTCGCGGAGGCATGGGCGGCATGTTCGGTGGCGGCCGCGGAGGCATGGGCGGTGGCCGCGGCGGCATGGGCGCGATGGCCAGCATCATGACGCGCTTCCAGCCGGACTTCATGCGCCGCGACGTGCCGCTGTTCCAGGAGCAGCTGGGCCTCGATGGCGGCCAGATGGTGATCGTCGAGACGCTCATCAACGACTACGACCTCGAGTTCCAGCCGAAGGTCGAGGAGGTCCGGCAGCAGATGCAGGACTCCATGATGCAGATCTTCCGCAGCTTCATGGCCGGCGACTTCCGCGAGCGCATGCGCGGCGCGATGGAGGGCGTGCAGGCTGACCTCGAGCAGATGGAGAAGGAGGGCGGCGCGCCGCTCGACGACGAGGCGCGCCGGCGGTTCTTCCGCGAGCGCATGGAGAAGCTCGGCGAGGAGGTCATGGCAGAGCGCAAGGCCAACGGTCAGGATGCCGAGATGCGCGCGACCATGCAGGTGATGTTCGACTCGATGACCCAGTGGCTCTCCACCAAGAGGACGATGAAGTCCACGGTGGTCGACGGCATCAAGGCGACGCTGACGGCGGAGCAGGATGCGCGCTGGCCCGCCTTCGAGCGCTTCCTGCGCCGCGAGAAGACCATGGACGACTCGATCCTGTCCGGCGAGGGCACGAACCTGCTGGTGGCGCTGGACGAGGCACAGCTTCCGCAGGCGTCGCTTGATGCGGCGCGCAAGGTGCTCGACGAGTACGAGCTCGCGCTCGATGCGGCGCTCAAGTCGCGGGAGGACGCCCTCGATGCCACCGAGCCCGCGATGATGAAGGCCATCGTCTCGGCGAACGACCGGGAGGCGATGGCGGCGGTGGACCGCCAGCTCACTGCACGCCGCCAGGTCCGGGACGTGAACGACACGTATGTCGAGAGGATCAGCGCCACGATGCCTGCGGGCGATGGCGCGAAGTTCACGGGCGCGGCGATGGCGCAGAGCTACCGCCGCGTGTACCGCGAGGACCAGGCCACGCGCGCGTTCGCGGCGGCGCTGGCGATGGAGGGCCTCGACCCGACCGCCGCGCAGGGCCTGGCGCAGATGCAGGCGACCTTCGCGCAGGACCTCGCGCAGTGGAACAGCCGCCTGATCGCCGCGATCCGCAAGGAGGAGCCGGCGCAGCGCCGCTCGGAGATCGAGCGCGTGGTCGGCATGATGTCGGGAACCCGCGCCATGGCGTTCGGTCCTGGCGCCTTCGGCAACGACGGCCCGAATCCGGTCAACGACATGTTCGACCAGCGCGCGGAGTTCATCAACGCGACCGTGGAGCGCATCAAGTCCATGCTGACGCCGGAGCAGGTGGCGGCGCTTCCCCGCGGGCGAGAGATGGGCAACCAGCCGTGGGGCACAGGCCGCATCGAGGAGATGCCCGAGCAGTTCCGCGAGCGCGCCAAGCAGTTCGACAAGAACAACGACGGCATGATCGACAACGACGAGCGCCGGGAGATGTTCCGTTCGATGCGCGGCGGCGGCGGCGGCGGTGGCGGTGGCGACCAGCCGACGACCTGACGCGCGTCGCCCGTCATGGCCGGCGGGGTCCGGGCCGGCAGCCCCCGATGGTGCGCGTCAGCGCGTCGGCGGCGGACGCACGGTGGCTCCCGCCGGCACGCTGTCCTGGACCCACACTCCCGCGCCGATCGTCGCGCCACGGCCGATGACCGTGGCGCCCCCGAGGATCGTGGAGTTGGAGTAGACGGTGACGCCATCCTTGAGCGTCGGGTGGCGCTTCGCGCCGCGACGCAGGGACCCGTCCGCATGGCGGTCGAACCTGCGCGCGCCGAGCGTCACGCCCTGGTAGAGCGTGCAGTTGCGGCCGATCACCGTGGTCTCGCCGATCACCACGCCGGTGCCATGGTCGATGAAGAACCCGTCGCCGATGCGCGCGCCTGGATGGATGTCGATGCCCGTCGCGGCGTGCGCCCACTCCGACATCATGCGCGGCACAAGCGGCACGCGCGAGGCATGGAGCGCGTGGGCGATGCGGTGCACCGCAAGCGCGCGCGGTCCTGGATAGCACAGCGCGATGCCCTCGATCGACTCGGCGGCGGGGTCGCGGTCGTATGCGGCCTTGAGGTCGCTGCGGACCGAGCGGCGGATTGCGGCGAGCGCGCGCTGCAGCGTGCGGCATGCGGCGGCGGCCTTTGCCTCTGGCCGCGGCGCACGCGCTGAGCGGAACGCGATGGCGACCTCCCGCTCGAGCATCGCCATCCAGGCCGACCACGACGTGCGGTCCCGCTCGCCCAGCAGCAGCATCCTCGGAAGCGCCGCGGCGCATGCGGACACCATGTCGGGATCTGGCAGCGTTCGTGGGCGTGGCATCGCGGCGCATCCTAATGGTCGGTCCTCGCTGTGACGCGCATGTCGCCGGTGCGATGCGGGGTCGCGATGGGTGGGTGCAGGGGCGCGTGGTAGCGTCCGCGTCGGCATGGATGCCGGCACGCATGCTCCGCGTCCGAAGTACTCGTTCGCGCGCGGCGGCGCGGGCCGCATCATGGTGGCCGTCGGGGCGCTCGGGTTCGCCAGCGGCCTGCCGTACATGCTGGTGACTGACGGCATCGCGTTCTGGCTGGCGGATGCGAAGGTGCCGCTGGAGCAGATCGGGCTGCTGGCGCTGGTGACGATGCCGTATGCGCTCAAGTTCCTGTGGGCGCCGCTGCTGGACCGCTACCCGGTGCCGCTCCTTGGCGCGCTCGGCCGGCGCCGCGGATGGCTCGTGGCGATGCAGGTGGTGTGCGCCGCCGCGCTCGCAGCGATCGCCATGACCGGACCGGATGCTGAGGGCACGCAAGAGTGGCTGTGGCTCCCTTTCGCGGTCTTCGGCCTCAGCCTGAGCATCGTCAGCGCGAGCCTGGACATCGTCATCGACGCCTACCGCACCGATGCGCTGCCGCCTTGGGCGTACGGCCCCGGCGCGAGCGTGTACGTCGCGGGATACCGGATCGCCTCGATGGCAGGCGGATCGCTGATGTTCCTGATCGCCGCGCGCGCCGGCTGGTCTGCGGCGTTCGTAGGCATGGGTGTGCTGATGGGCCTGACGATGGTTGCCACGCTGCTCGCCCCCGAGCCTGTGACGCGCGGCGCGCCGGCCACGCTCGGCGAGGCGCTTGCCGGCCCGCTGCGCAGCTTCGCGCGCGCGTGGGGCGTGTGGCTTCCCGCCGTGGCCGTGTTTGTGCTGCTGTACCGGCTGCCTGACCTCGCCGGCAACCGCATGGTCGCGCCGCTCCTCAAGGACCGCGGATACACGCTCGAGGAGATCGCGCTGGTGCGTCAGCATCTGGGCTTCGCGGTGACGATTGTCGGCGCACTCGCGGGCGGATGGGTCGTGGCGCGCGTCGGCATCGCGCGGTGCCTGCTGCTCTTCGGGGTCCTGCAGGCCGCAAGCAACGGCGCGTATGCGCTGCTGGCCTCGGTGCCGCACAGCATGGCCCACTTCGCGCTCGCGGTCGTCGTCGAGAACGGCTGCAACGGACTTGTGGCCGCGACATTCACCGCGTACCTGATGTCGCTGTGCGACCACCGCTACAGCGCGGCGCAGTACGCGATGCTGTCGGGGCTCATGTTCCTCGGAGGCGCGCTCGCGTCAGCGGCAAGCGGCTTCATCGCCGAGCGCAGCGGCATGGCGAGCTACTACTGGATCACGGTCGTGGCGGGCGCCCCCGGCATCGCGATGGTGCCGCTCATGCTGCGGGTGCGCAGCCGCCGCGATGCGGCTCAGCGCGCGGCGGCCTGAGTGGCGCACCAGCGGCGCCAGCACTGGCGAATCGCCGCGTACGCGCGTGCCGCATACGCGTGGCCGTCGAGCAGCGGCGACGCCTGCAGCAGGCGCTGCGCATCTGCACGGAACGACGCCAGCCGTGTGCGGTCCACCACAAGGCCTGCGGCGATGCGCGCGAACGACTCGGCGTCAGGCGCGATCCAGTCGGTCAGGCCCGCGGCGGTGAGCAGGCTCGTGCTCACGCGCGCCGCGTGGCGGTGTCCGGTCATGGTCACCACAGGGACTCCCATCCAGAGCGCCTCGCATGTGGTGGTGGTGCCGTTGTAGGGCGTGGGATCGAGCGCCACATGGACGCGCGAGTACAGCGCCAGGTGGTCGCCGATCGACTTGGTCGCAGGGATCACCTCAACCCGCTCGCGGACGATGCCTGCCGCGCCGAGCGTGTCGAGCAGGCGCTCGCGTGCAGCAGCGCAACGCATGCGGTCCGACTTGATGAGCAGCCTCGACTCCGGCACGCGGGCCATCGCTGCCGCCCACAGCGTTGCGGTCGCTTGCCCGACCTTCGACGTGTTGTTGAAGGAACCGAAGGTCGGCGGCGCACCCTCAGGCGGCATCTGAGGCGCCGGCGATTCGCTCGGCGGCACGTAGCTGAGGAAGCACGGGTCGATCCGCACGAGCGCCTCCGTCGCCAGGGCTTCGGTGCCCGGAGGGTCCGTGATCGAGTCCACGATGCGGTAGTCGACGCACGGGTGGCCCGTCGTGTTGGGGTAGCCGATCGCGCTGATGATGACGGGCGCGGGCTTCTGGCCGAGTGCGCCCAGGCGCCCCATCCCGGTATGGCCCGCGAGGTCCAGGAGCACGTCGATGCGCTGCGCGCGGATCGCCGCATCGAGTCCCTCGTCGCTCATGGTGGCGCACTCGACCCATCCGCTGCTGAGGCTCCGGTACTGCGCCGTGACGGGATCTCCTGTGGCCACCGGATTGGTCGCGAAGCAGATCAGCTCCACGTCATCGGGCTTGGCCCACGCGAGCGGCAGCGCGAAGTAGCCGGCGGAGTGTGTGCGCAGGTCGCCGGAGAGGAAGCCGATGCGCAGCCTGCGGTCGGGCTCGGCGGGCGTGCGTGCAGGCGTGCGCGCCGCCGGGATGCAGCCCATGTAGGTCAGGTGCTCCTCGGCCAGCGATGCGGGCGTGATGCCTGTGTAGTTCAGGAAGAAGAGCTGCTGCGCCTTCAAGCCGAGCATGGATGCGTCGCGTGACGCGCGCGTGCCTTCGGCGCTGAGCATCTGCGTGACGATGCCCTGGCGCAGCAGCTCCACCGCATCGTCGACGCGGCCGAGCCTCTCCAGGCATCCTGCCGCCAAGGCCGTCATCTCCGACCACGGCGTGCGGAGCGCGAGCGCCTGATGGCACGTCTCGAGGGCCTCGTCATGGCGGTCGAGCTTCTGCAGCGCGTTGACGAGCCCTTGCCACGATCGCCAGTAGCTGCGGTCGAGCGCGATGGCGGCGCGGTAGTGCGTGGCCGCGTCCTCGTGGCGGCCCGCCTGCACGAGCGCGTTGCCGAGGTTGTTGCGGTACGTGGCGAAGTTCGGGTCGACGGCCACCGCCCGCTCGAGGTGCCGCACGGCCTCTGCGGCGCGTCCGGACTTGGTGAGCAGCATGCCGAGCACCTGCAGCGCGTCGGTATTGTCGGGGTGCACGCGCAGCAGGAGCTGCACCGAGTCCATCGCCGCACTGACCTCCCCGCGCTGAGCCAGCTGCAGTGCGCGGTCAAGCGTCGGATCCGCATGAAGGGGCGTGGGGCTGCCCATCGCGCTCACGTGGCGGCGCTGCCGCCGGCACCGCCCGAGTCGCGGTCCCTGATCGCAAGGCCCTGCGTGCGCATCGTGTCGTAGATCGACGCAAGCAGGCCCACGAGCGGGAACTTGCCGCCGAGGGTGCTCGGGCCGAGCCGCCGCAGCAGCGCGTGCGGCGTGTGCGCGGGAATGCCCTGCGACTCGAGGTCCGCGAGCGCGCGTCCGGGGCGCCAGAAGTCCGCGAGGCTGCGCTCGAGCGGAGCTGCGAGGTCGGGACCTGTCGCGCACGGCGGCAGCGGGTGCGCCTGGCTCTCGCCGCGGGTGCTGAGCGCACGGTGCTCCTGGATGCGCTCGAGCAGGCGGTCGGGCATCAGCCCGCGCATCTGGAAGGCCTGCATCGGCTCGGACTCGAGCCGCTCGGCGACCAGCATCGCGACGCAGACCACATGCTTGCACGGGAGCGGATCGCCGCAGGTGCAGCTCCACGCAGGATCCGCAGTCGATGCGCGCTTCCCGGTCGACGCTGCGCCGGGCCGGCTCGGCACCAGCACAAGCCCGACCTTCGCGAGCACCTGCTCGACTGCCGGCGGAACATCGCCGGTCAGGAACCGCGCCGAATGGACGGCCTCTGCGCTGAGCGCGGCGATGGCTGCGTCCCACTGCTCGTGCGTCCAGCCGCTCACGGCCAGGCGCGTCTCGTAGGGTCGCGGCGCGCGGCCCTGCACGGACGCGTCCACGAGACTGGCGCCCACCACAAGGCTCGCGCACTGGCCGCCCTGCGCGTACTGAAGCCCCTCGATCTTGGCGGTCGAGTCGGCCGACGCGAGGATCGGGTCAAGCCACGCATGCGCGAGCCACGGCAGCCCGTCCATTCCCGTCTTGCGGCGAAGCCTGTACCCGCCGACAACACGCCTCGGATGCTCCGGTCGCCGCTGCAGGTCCTCGCGCTGGCCTCGTGCCCACTGGCTCATTCGTCGCCCTCCATGGCGCCGCGCCGCAGCAGGAGCAGGTCGCGCAGCTGGTTTGTCGAGAGCTCAGTGAGCCATGCATCGTCGGATCCGATGATCTGCGAGGCGAGCTCCGTCTTCTGCTCGATCATCTGGTCGATGCGCTCCTCGAGCGTGCCGCTGGACACGAACTTGTGCACGTTGACCGTGCGCGTCTGGCCGATGCGGAACGCGCGGTCCGTGGCCTGGTTCTCGACCGCCGGGTTCCACCAGCGGTCAAAGTGGAAGACGTGGTTCGCGGCCGTCAGGTTCAGTCCGACGCCACCAGCCTTGAGGCTGAGCACGAAGATCGGCGCCGCGGGCTCCTGCGACTGGAACCGCTCGACAAGCGCGTCGCGCTTGGCCTGCGGCGTGCCTCCGTGCAGGAACAGCGCATCCACATCGAGGTCCGCCCGGATCATCGACACCAGGAGATGGCCCATCTGGCGGTACTGGGTGAAGATGAGCGCGCGGTCGCCCGCCGCGAGCGCCTCCTCGAGCATCTCCATCAGGCGCTGCGTCTTGCCGCTGCGCGCGGTCGCGAGCGCCTCAGGTGGCAGCGGCGCATCGTCGATGGCGTCCTCCACCGACGGGTCGGCCTTCGCCGCGGCAATCTCCGCGCGCGCCGCCGCCGCCGCATCGGGCTTCGCGCCGGCCGATGCCGCATCCGGCCTCGAACCCTTGGCCTTCGGTGCCGGCACCGTGAGCGCGCCGGCGCCCTCGCGCAGGAAGTGCGCAGGATGGTTGCAGATCTGCTTGAGCTTCACCAGGGCGCTGAGCACAAGCCCGCGGCGCCGGATGCCCTCCGCGCTGTCCACCTTCGCGAGCATGTCCTTCACCACCACGTCGTAGAGCCTGGCCTGCTCCTCGGAGAGCGGCACGTGCTGGCGGCTCTCGACGAGCGGAGGGAGGTCGCTGATGACGTTGGGATCCACCTTGAGGCGGCGCAGCACGAAGGGCCGCACGAGCGCGCGCAGCCTGTCGCCGGTGACCTTGTCGCGGTTGCGCTCGACAGGCACCGCAAAGCGGCGCCGGAAGTCCGCGCCGGTGCCGAGATATCCCGGGCAGCAGAACTCCATGATCGACCACAGCTCGGCGAGCCTGTTCTCGACGGGCGTGCCGGTCAGCGCCACGCGGTGCTCCGCCTTGAGCGCACGGATCGCCATCGTCTGCTTGGTCGGCGGGTTCTTGATGTGCTGCGCCTCGTCGAGCACGACGCGGCGCCACGACACCTGGCTGAACACGTCCTTGTCCCGCACCGTGATCGCGTAGGTGGTCAGCACGATGTCCGAATCCGTGGCCGCGCACAGGAAGCGCTCGCCCGCGGGGCGCTCGAGGCCATGCTGCACATGCACCTTGAGCTCGGGCGCGAAACGCTCGAGCTCGCGCTTCCAGTTGCCGAGCACCGACATCGGCGCCACCAGCAGCGTGGGGCCTGACGAGTCGCCGCGCTCGCGCTCGTGCTGGAGCAGCGCAATCAGCTGGATCGTCTTGCCGAGTCCCATGTCATCCGCGAGGCACGCGCCGAGGCGGTGGCGGTCCAGGAACGAGAGCCATGACACGCCCACGCGCTGGTAGGGACGCAGCGTGCCTCGGAATGCCTTGGGCGGGTCGATCAGCTTGACCTGGTCGCTGTCAGTCGACTGCAGGAGATCGCGCACCCAGCCTGTCGCCTCCAGGCCCAGGATCGGCAGCGCCTCCGGGGGGCCGTCGAGCCCGTGCGCCATGCGCAGCGCCTCGAGCAGGCTCATCGCTCCGCCGGGATGCTCCTTCAGGAACTGCACCGCAGTCTCGAGATCTTCGGGACGGAGGTCGACCCATTGCCCACCTACGCGCACGAGCGGGGCGCCCCGCGCGGCGAGCTTCTCAAGAAGCTCCACGGGCACCGTGCGGTCGCCGATCGCGAGCTGCCACCTGTAGTCGACAAGCGACTGGAGACCGACGCCTGCGGTCAGCGCACCGGCTGCGGCATCGCCAGAGCCGCCCGGGACCGGACCGTCGGGGCTCTCCACAATGAGACGGGCACCAATGCGGCTCGCAGGATCGCCCCACCAGGAGGGCACCACGACCTCGATCCCGGCCTCAAGCAGCACCGGCCGCACGTCGCGCATGAACCGGTACGCGCGTGGCGTGTCAAGCTCGATTCCGGTAGGGGCCTCGTCCTCGAGCGCGTCCTCGAGGTCTGTCCAGATCCTGCTCGCGCGGCCGAGCTCCTTGAGGAGCAGCTCGGCAAGTTCCTCGTCATGGGCCCCATTGCCTCCGCGCCGCTTGCCGCCGCGGCGCGCGAAGATGCTCTCGGCATCCACCACGTGGTTCGCGTCCTCGGGATCGGCGAGCCCGAACCCGACCGTCCACCGCGCGGACACCCCGTCATCGCCCGCGTCGAGCTCCGGCTCGCGCACCTCCAGGCGGAGCCTGAAGCCGCGCGACTGCCGCGAGTCGTCGAGCAGCGAGATCCATGACCTTGCCCCTCGCAGCAGGCTCAGCTCGTGCCGCACCGGCAGCTCGACTGCGGCGGTCGAGCGCAGCAGCCCCGTGAGCCATGCCGTGTGCGGGTCCGTGAGAGGGTCGCGGTCCTCGAGGGCATCGGCGTACGACTCGCCCACGACGCACGCGCGCACGGTGGCGTCGACTGTCGCGGCGAGGAATGACTCGACGACTGGCCATGCGCGGCCATCGCCGCCATCGGCAGCTCGCGCTGCAGCGGGCATGCTCGACAGCAGCGACGCAAGACGCGCGTTCGTCTCGGGGTCGGACAGCCATGCGCGCCACGAGCCCGAGTAGGAGCCGTTGCGGTGCTGCGTGAGGCTGGGCACGACGCGCTGGTCAGCGATCAGGTCGACGGCAAGCCGCGCGAGTGCGCGCCACCATCGCATCATGTGGCCTGTGGCGAAGCATGCACCAGGGGCATCCGATGCGTCGTTCACCCGAAGCAGGAAGGGGATGGCCTCGATCGCGGGCACGCGCACGCAAGGCACCTCCACCGGCTCGAGCGTCAGCGCATCCTCGTCTGGCGGAATGATGCCCAGCAGCGCCGACATGCGGACCGACGGCAGCGTGCATCGCGTGTGGTGCAGCGGGCCGTGCGGCAGCAGCAGCGTGATGTGGCCTGATGTCGTTCCATGCGGGGCCACGTGCCCGAGCGCAGACAGCAGGCCGGAGGCGTCGCTCGCGAAGGGGTGTTTCCCCGGCACTGCGGTCATCGAGGCGCGAGCCCGGTCCGCATCCTCTCCCCAGAGGCAGAGGGCGCCATCAGACCAGTTCGCGTGGACCACTCGCATCCGTTCGGCAGCGCTCCGCGGGGTTGGGCCAGTGATTGCGCTGGGACTCGAACCCAGGACCTACGGCTTAAAAGGCCGCTGCTCTACCAGCTGAGCTACGCAATCAGTCGGCGGTGGGGAAGGGGTCCGATTCTAGCGAGATTGGCCGAAAATCTCGCGCCTCGGTAGTTATCAAATTGGAAACTTTGCTTTTATTGGACCCAGAGGCGCAATGTAGAGCCGCAAGTGACGATGCACCGAAGGTTTGTGCCTCGAATCGAATTCCATTGATTCGAAAGCCCCCGTCTGCGACTATGGGATTCCGAGAACCTTCGGTTCAGGGACCCGGGTCAATCCGCCGATGTCTCCCACCGAGGACCGATATGAGCGACACCCTTCCGATCATCCAGAGCTTCCTGAACTACCTGATCGACGAGCGTCATTTCAGCCCCTACACGTCCCGCTGCTACGGGCTCGACCTCCGGCAGTTCGTCGACTTCGCGGCTGAAGAGCTTGGCATCACCATCAACATGGATCGCGAGGCGAAGGCCTTCGACTCGAAGGACACCTCGGCGAAGGACACGGTGACCGGCCGCATGCTGGCCACGGATGTGGAGCTCGTGCGCGGGTTCCTCGCGCACATGGCGTCGCAGAACTACTCGGCGGCGACCACGGCGCGGAAGATCGCGACCCTGCGCAGCTTCCACAAGTGGGCCGAGAAGCGCGGTCTCGTGTCGTCCAATCCGATGACGCTCATCCGCACGCCCAAGCAGCCGCGTCGCCTGCCCAAGGCGATCACCGTGGACCAGATCAACAAGCTGCTGTCGGCGCCGAGCGATTCCGACATGCTCGGCGCGCGCGACCGCGCAATCCTCGAGGTGCTGTACTCGACAGGCATCCGCGTCAGCGAGGTCGTCGCGATCAACCGGCAGGACATCGACCTCGATGGCGGCCAGCTCCGCATCCGCGGCAAGGGCCGGCGCGAGCGCATCGTGCCGGTGGGGTCGCATGCGGCTGGCGCAGTGCGCCGCTATCTCGTGGTGGCGGAGGCCGAGCGCGGCGCCATCGCGCCGGGGGCGCCGCTCTTCATGAACAAGCTCGGCTCGCGCCTGTCGAGCCGCTCTGTGCGCCGGAAGGTCGCGAAGTACCTCAAGATGGCCGGGCTCGATCCCGACATCAGCCCGCACACGATTCGCCACTCGTTCGCCACGCACCTCCTCGACAACGGCGCCGACCTGCGCGCCGTGCAGGAGCTGCTGGGCCACCAGTCGCTCTCGTCGACGCAGGTCTACACGCACCTGACGACGGCACGCATGCGCGAGGCGTACGACCGCGCGCATCCCCGCGCCGAGGCATCCTGACCGGGCCCATGGCCGCGGCTCGGGAGGGACCGGCTCAGGGCTCGACGGCGACGCTGCACTGCGGCGACTGCATCGATCTCGTGCCGGCGCACGCGTGGAAGGGCATCGACCTCGTGTACGTCGACCCGCCTTTCAACACGGGGCGCACGCTCGCGGGTCGCGCAGGGCTCCGCTTCGAGGACAGGTTTGCGGGCACGGACGCATTCATCGCGTTCCTGCGCCCGCGGCTGGCGGCGTGCATCGATGCGCTGGCGTCCGACGGCGCGATCCTCGTGCACGTGGACTGGCGCACCTCGCACCGGGTGCGCGTGCTGCTCGACGAGCTGCTCGGCGAGGGCGCATTCGTCAACCACATCGTGTGGCACTACGGCCTTGGAGGCTCCGGACCGAGGTCCTTCGCGCGCAAGCACGACGACATCCTCTTCTACGCGAAGGGGCGCGACTACCACTTCACGCCGCCGATGGTGCCCGCGCGCAGCGCGCGGCTTGCGGGCCAGATGAAGAAGGCCACCGACGTGCTGGACATCCCCGCGATCAACAACATGGCACTCGAGCGCACGGGATGGCCGACGCAGAAGCCGCTGGCGCTGCTGTCGACGCTCGTGGAGGCGTGCTGCCCGCCCGGAGGCACCGTCATGGACCCGATGTGCGGCAGCGGCACGACTCTGGTCGCGGCAGTTCGATCCGGACGCCACG
>VERO01000325.1 GCA_018882625.1 Phycisphaerales bacterium
TCCCTGTGCATCGCATCCGCCGGCGGCGCATGGACCGTGCGCACTCCGCCACTCGATGGGCTTCCGGCGATGCCCGCCCCGGCGCCGTCAGGCCAGTCGGCGATCGACCTCGTGCGTCGCCTCGGGCGCCGAGCGTCCGAGTCGCGGCGCGTGGAGGTGCCATTCTCGGCGATCGCGCCACCTGAGGGCGCGATGTGGACAGAGTCGAGCGCGAAGCGCCTGAGCGTGCCGCTCGGGCGTGCCGGCGCCACGCGCCTGCAGCGCATGGTGCTGGGCGAGGGCACGAGGCAGCATGCGCTGATCGCCGGCCGCACGGGCAGCGGCAAGTCGACCCTGCTGCATGCGCTCGTGACCAACCTCGCGCTCCACTACTCGCCGGATGAGGTCGAGATGTGGCTCATCGACTTCAAGAAGGGCGTCGAGTTCAGGACGTACGCGACGCACCGGCTGCCGCACGCGCGCGTCATCGCCATCGAGAGCGACCGCGAGTTCGGGATCTCGGTGCTGCAGGGGCTCGACGCCGAGCTGCGCCGCCGCGGCGAGCTGTTCCGCGCGGCAGGAGTGCAGGACCTGCCCTCCTACCGGATGGCGCGTCCATCGGATCCCCTGCCGCGTGCGCTCCTGATCATCGACGAGTTCCAGGAGCTCTTCATCGAGGATGACCATGTCGCGCAGGAAGCGGGAGCCCTGCTGGACCGCATCGTGAGGCAGGGACGCGCGTTCGGCATGCACGCGATCCTCGGGTCGCAGACCCTCGGCGGCGCGTACACGATCGCACGCTCGACGATGGGCCAGATGGGCGTGCGCATCGCGCTGCAGTGCAACGAGAGCGACTCGCAGCTGATCCTGTCCGACGACAACCTCGCGGCGCGCCTGCTGGCGCGGCCAGGCGAGGCGATCTACAACGACGCCGGAGGGCTGCTGGAGGGCAACAGCCCCTTCCAGGTCGTGTGGCTCGGCGACCGCGATCGGGATGCGCTCCTGTCCCAGGTGTCCTCGCGCGCCTCCGGCTGGACCCGCCGCGAGCCCATCGTGATCTTCGAGGGGAATGCCCAAGTGCATGTCGGGGACTGCGTGCCGCTACGGCGCGCGCGCGAGATCCGTGCGCCCGGATCGGCCGCGTCGATGGCGCCGAAGGTCTGGCTCGGCGAGGCGGTGGCGATCGCGGAGCCCACTCATGTGACGCTGCAGCGCCGCAGCGGCGCCAATGTGGTGGTGGTGAGCCAGGGCGAGGAGCAGGCGGTCGCGATGGGATGCGCGGCCATCGAGTCGATCGCGGCACAGTGCCCCGACGCCGAGCTCGTGCTCGTGGACAGCACCACTCCTGACCTGCCTCACTTTGGCAGCCTTGAGCGCTGCGCGGCAGCCGCCGGCCTGCCGGTCCGCTCCGCGAGGGGCTCCGGTGCCGTGGAACTGCTCGCGTCGGTCGCCGCGGAGGTGTCGCGCCGGGAGTCGTCACAGCGGGTGACCGATCCCGCGCTGGTCGTGATGGTGCACGGCATCCAGCGTGTGCGCGCGCTGCGGCGCAAGGAGGACGACTACTCATTCGGCGCCAGCGACGATCCGCCGTCGCCCGACAAGGTGCTGGCGGCCATCGCGCGCGAGGGACCCTCTCACGGAGTGCACCTCTGGATCTGGGTGGACAACGGCGCGAGCCTCGCGCGGTCGGTGGACCGCGCCGGACTGCGGGAGTTCGACTGGAGGGTGCTCTTCCAGAGCAGCGCGGCCGACTCGTCCGCGCTGATCGACTCGGGGACCGCAAGCCGGCTCGGCCCGCACCGCGCCATCCTGCACGACGAGCTCTCGGGCCGCAACGAGAAGTTCAGGCCGTGGGCGACGCCAGAGCCGGCACCGCGCGCGTGAGCTCGGCCCATGCGCGCTCGAGCCGCGATGCGCCTGCAGGACGGGCTGTCGGCAGCTCCTGCGCGCACGAGCTCATGATGTGCTCCTCGACGAGATCGCGGAATCCCTCGACGAGCACCCATGCCGCGCGCGGCGAGACGCCCGCGGCGGTGCGCATTCCCCCGCCGGCCACCGCACACGCCACGCGCTCGGACCGGATGCGCCACGGCTCGGCACCTTCGGTGGCCGCATGCGCATGACGCTGGCCCCGCACGATCTTCCGGAGCCGGATCGGGACCGCGGCCACCCATGAGGGAAGCCGCGCGAGACGCTCCCAGCGCGCACTCGCGACAACGCCATCGGGCACCAGCGCGCGCAGGTGCGACTCGAGCTGCGACGCATCCGCATCAGCCCACTGCGGCGACTGCTGCAGCGCGTCGTGCGCATCGGAGAGGGACAGCGAGAGCGCGCGGCAGAGCCCGGTCGCCTCGGCCACGCGCTCCTCGAGGCCATCCTCGCCGCCGCGTGCGGCATCACCGAGGGCACGCAGCTCCGCGGCCGTCCGCGGGATCTCGCCGGTCCCGTCGACGATGCGGCGCGCCACGCAGGCCGCGAGGCCTCCGGCGCCGGCCATCGTGGCGGCGGCGACCCAGTCGCGCGAGCGCTCGGCGATGCGGCGCACCTCCGGCAGCACCCGTGCGGCCACGTGCATCACTGCGGCTTCCCGGTGCGCGACGAACGCATCCCAGGGCGTCGGGTGCAGGGTCACCGGCGACCGCGAGCCTGGCGCCGCGATCGCGGCATACGCGCTGACCTCGATCCCCTCGCCACAGGGCAGCGCGAGCGACTCCGGGACCGGATCATCCGGGCG
>VERO01000326.1 GCA_018882625.1 Phycisphaerales bacterium
GTAGAGCACTCCGCGCGCGGGCGCGTACTCCGGGGGCGTGGAGATGAGGCCACTTGCGGGCGCGTCGGCGACGCCGCCGTCGGCGCCCTTGCCATCGGCGAGCGTCACGGCATAGGGAGTGAGGCGCTGGTTCGGGTCATATGGGGTGCCTCCCTCGCGGACGCGGGTCAGCGTGGAGACATGCTCGACCTCGCGCTGGACCTGCTGGCCGCTCCCCCTCGCCGCATCCGATCCGGACGCATTCGAGGCTGCAGTGGCGAGGGCCGTGAGGACGAACTGGGCTGCGTATCTGGTCATGGGTGTTCGGGTGGCGATGCGCGCGAGGGAACCGAGAGCAGACGCCCGCACGCGAGGCGTCGAGGACTCTACGCATAGGGCGATGATGGGTTGCCCCATCATGCCTCATGAATCTGCGATTCGCCGCCTCGCGCCGGCAGGATTCGGCGATCTGCCGGGCGTGAGGTCCGGCGGTGCGACCGATATCGGGTAGTGGCATGCGAACGGGCCTTGGTGTGGCACGGCTAGCATCGGCATCACGGGCGTCGCGGGACCCCTCTGCATGCGTCTACTCATCGTGCTGGCCTGCCTGGCATCAGTCAATGCAGCGGTCGACTCGCCGCAGCCTCCAGCAGGCGGCGGGGACGTCTCGACATGGGCCGATGTCCTCGAGGCAGTTGTGGACGAGCACATCGTCACCGACAGTGCGCTGCGGGAGGCGATCAGGCGATCCGGCCTTCCCTGGCGCGTGCGCGACCGTGCGACCGGCATCGAGATGGTGCTTGTTCCGGCTGGCCAGTTCGTGATGGGTCGAAGCGAAGGGGATGTGCAGGCTGAGCCCGATGAGGGTCCGCCTCGCACCGTGATGCTCTCTTCGCCCTTCTACATGGGACGGTACGAGGTGACGCAGGAGCAGTACTTCCGGACCTGCCACCCGGCGAGTGCCGCGGCACGCGATGTGGCTGGCACCGGATCTGCCGATGACGTGCGCGGTCGGCAGTGGCCCGCCGAGACCCTCACATGGAGCGACTGCGCCAACTTCTGCAGGATCTCCGGGCTTCGGCTGCCCACGGAGGCGGAGTGGGAGTTTGCCTGCAGGGCAGGGGACCGCACCGCACGCTACGGACCGATCGGCGAGATCGCGTGGTGCGCGGAGAACAGCGACGCGGAGACCCATCCGGTGGGGCTCAAGCGCGCGAACGCGCTCGGGCTCCACGACATGATCGGCAACGTGTGGGAGTGGGTCGCGGACTGGTACGGGCCCTACTCTGGTGCGCCGCAGCAGGACCCTTCGGGGCCGACGCGCGGCGAGTCGCGTGTGCTGCGCGGAGGCAGCAGGGGAAGCCTCGCGGAGCTGTGCCGCGCGTCGTACCGCAATGCAGGCGATCCGTCGGTGACTCTCAACGGCGACGGATTCCGCGTCGCGCGCACGCCGTAGCGGCGCCGGCATGGCGCACGGCACCGCAGGCGAGGCACCCCTGTCGGGATCCTCAGGGGTTCCAGATGTAGGTGCCGATGTCCGCGGGATTCTCGAGCACGGCGATGCGGATGTCGCCATCGACGTTGCGCATCACGACGCGGGAACTGCCGTCGTTGAGCCTCGCGAACATGCGCCGGTCGGAGTTGGCGGCATCGGTGCACAGCCACTTGCCCACCGGGCATCTTGCGAAGACCAGTCCCCCGACCGACTCGAGGTCATACGTCCCGGCGCTCGTTCCGGGCACACGCCAGTCGATGTCGCCATCCCGGTTGAGGATCGTGGTCGGGTCGCTCATCGGGAACTGCGTGACCACGCGGACATCGCCCTTGCTCGTCTCGATGTCGACCCCTCGCGAATTGTTCGTGATGTACACGTGGCCGCGCGACGTGCGGACGACGACGGATCCGAGCATGGGCAGCGTGATGTCCACGTCAGCGGCCTGCAGCCACGGCTCCTCATGGGTGGTGGTGGCGTTCACGACGATGGTGGAGTTGCCCTCCCTCCATTCGGCACCGACCGATGCTGAGATGCCAGGCAGCGACGCCGTCGAGTCGGCCTTGCGGGTCGGGCCGTGCATGCCGCGCCGCGTGATCGTGACTGCCGCGATGCCCTGCTCGTCGCCTGTGCCCGGGGGATTGGCCGTGGCGCGGATCGTGACGTCGCCGGCGAAGAGGTCGATCACCACGTTCTGCCGGCCGATGGTCGGGATGCTGAACGACTCCGAATCGGATGATTCGCCGCCGAAGGTCGCGCGCCATGGCGCAGACACGGCCCGCTCGAGTCCCGGCCGCGGACGACCGCAGCCGGTCACCAGGGAACCGATCAGCAGGGCGCCGGCGAGGATGGCGAGAGGGCCTCGGCACATGGGGCGATCGAGTCTAACTGGATGGACACGAGCCAATAGGATGGGCGCATGGCCACGAGGGTGCACGTGCGTTCTGCGGCAGCGGCCCTGATGGCGTTGTGCCTGGGCATGCTGTGTGCGCCGCTGGCCGCCACTCCACCGCGACCGAAGCCCGCACCGCAGCCATCCGTGCCGGCTCCGCCGCCGCCGCCTCCACCGCCAGTTCCAGCGCCGGCACCTGAGCCGCCGCCAGCTCCAGCGCCACCTCCAACGCCCGCGCCTGATCCCGCGCCCGCGCCGCCGCCAACTCCAGCGCCACTGCCAACGCCCGCGCCTGCACCAACGCCTGATCCCGCGCCCGCGCCGCAGCCAGTCGCTGATCCAAGG
>VERO01000327.1 GCA_018882625.1 Phycisphaerales bacterium
TGCTGCGGCAGCGTGCGTGGCTGGTGCCGTGATGGTGGTGTCGCCTGCGTCGCAGCAGCGGGCATTCTTGGCGGCGTCTCCGCCGCGTTCAAGCACGGATGCGATTGATCGGATTCTTGCGGCACTGCTGACCACCGCATCGCCGTCGCGTGGAGGCACCTCACGGACCACCGTACTTGAGGCTATGGCACGTGCGGAGCAGCAGATCCTTGCCGAGACCGATGCGCCGCCAAGCACCCGCTACAACGCGCTCGAGCAGATCATGGACTTGCAGAATGACTACGGTGACTATGCGGCGGCGGCAGACACCGCGCAGCAGGCAGCGACCATCGCAGACATGGATCCGACCGCACCGCCCCTGCATGCCGCGCGATTGAGGGCGCGATCAGCCGTGCTGCGCGCTCATTGCGATGACCGTGCTGCGGCGAGGGCCGCGGTTGCTGCGTCGATCGCGGAGCTCAGCGCAGCTGCGTCGCGCATCGTGAATGCTGCAGTTGCGCCCGCGGATCCGATAGAGCGGCGAGTGCATGTCAACTATGCGCAGGCCCACGTCTATCTCGCACTCGCAGCCAAGCTCAACGGCGATCTTGCGAAGGCACATGAGCTGTCGGACATTGCGATGCCGTTCCACCGCACCGGTGTGTTTGCTGTCACGCCCTCCGCCGTGACCTACCTGATCAACCGCGCCAAGCTGGAGCAGTCGCTGGGGAACCTCGATGTGGCAGTGGCTCTAGCTGCCGAGGCGGTTGCCGCATCGAAGGTGGCGGAGGCAGACAATGAGGTGGAGCAGCTCAGTACCCGCGCAGTCCAGGCAACCGTGCTCGAGGCCGCGGGGCAGCTGTCCGAAGCAGCGACCGTGTACCGCGAGTCTCTCGAAGCGTGGACACGCATCGGCGGCGACACGCACCCGAAGGTCATCACTGCGCTCAACAATCTTGGCCTGAACCTGTCACGACAAGGCAAGCATGCTGACGCGATCCAGCTGCTTGAGGATGCCTGCCGCCGGGCGATTGTGCGGCATGGCGAGAAGCATCAGTACACCATCGACAATCACGGCAACCTTGCGCTTGCATATGACGGCGCAGGCCGTACAGATGACGCCGCGGCAGTCCTAGAGCGATACCTGCCTGTGATCCGTGAAGCGCAGGGGTCACCGAGCATCGACGAGTGCGTCTGGCTTCACTTCCTTGCAGAACTGCGCGTGAAGCAGGAGCGGCTAGCCGACGCGCGCGCGCTGCTCGAGCAGGTCATCTCGACCTGCCAGGACCTTCCTGAACTCAAGGGCAACGTGAAGGACGCCCGCGCGCTGCTGCAGAAGCTCCAAGAGCAAGCAGGACCCTAGCTGAATTCGCCTACCGCCACTTTCCTTCTACTCGAAAGTCGTCGGTCTCCATGTGGCCGGTGCCGCAGCGGTAGCCGGTGAGGATGAGCGCGCCCTTGGCGATGCTCCAGTCGAAGTAGAGCTGCGCGGTCGGCGCGTCATCGATGCCGAACTCAGTGAGCTGGCCCTTGCGGGCGAGCTGTGCGCCGGCGGCGCCCGCCGTGTCACTGCCTTCGTGCTGCGCGCCCCTGCCCGCCAGGCATCCGTTGATGCGCAGGGCATTGCGCGTGCGCGCGCAGCGGTACTCCCCTTCCACGATGCCGCCGATCGAGGTGATGGTCATGCGCATCTCATGCTCGGCGTCGCCGCAGTCGCATTGGCCGCGCAGCTCTATCGGCTTGCCTTCCGGCAATCCATAGTTCGCAGTCCACGCATCCACCTGCCGCTGGCGATCCACATCGCTGGGCATGTGGGTGGGCAGCCGCAACGAGATCTCGATGAGCCGGCCATCTTCGCGGCGCGTGAATGCACGCATGCCATACCTACGCATGGTTCCATGCCGGGCATACATGCCGCTGAGCGCGACCATGTCTTCCCATCCGTCGCCGTCGATATCGCCGAAGACGACAGGCTCGATCCACTCCTGCCGCATCTCGTCCTCGCGGTAGATCGTGTTGCCGCTGATGTGCCATGCGAGCTCAGGGTCATGCCAGCGGCTGACCGTGTTGCGTTCCACCGGCGGCGGGAGCAACTCGTAGACGATCGTCTGCAGGTCGAGCTTGGACCAGGTGCTCCGCGGCGACGGCCTCGCGTGCGCGATCGCGGAGAGCACCGCATCTGTCGCAATGAAGAACGACTCTTGGCTGAGGTCGTAGGTAGACATCGGACCGCGGCCTGAATTTAGGCCCGCGACCCACTCGGCGCAGGTCATCACATCAATCGCGTGCTTGTCATCGAAGCCGCGGCGAAGCGACATTCCCTCCCATCCCGGATGATCGCACGCCGGCCGCGACTCCCACAGCGCGCGGCACTCCTCGGGTTCTCCGATCCACGGGAACTGGGCATTGTTCCAGCGGACCTGATGCAGCCCCTCGCCTGACCACTCGCGCCACGGCACGAATCCATCAAGCCGCACTGGCACACGCGCAGGTAGCGCGAGGTCAAGCCCGGGAGCGGTCCGCACCGACTCCGCGGCAGGCACGATCTGCGGACCAACCCCGAAGTACACCCCGGCGAACGATGTCACCGCCGCCACCACAAGCACAACACGCTTCGATCTCATCCCAGCGTCTCCGGTGAGGACAACTCCGCGGAGAACGAACCCCCGCGGCTTACCTATCGGCGCGCCGCGCGCTGCGGCGTGACAATCCCGCCTCTC
>VERO01000052.1 GCA_018882625.1 Phycisphaerales bacterium
CCGCGGGGAGCTGGCCGGGCCGACCCGAGAAGGTGGAGTCGTACTACCTCGGCGAGTTCGACAAGTGGGTGGGCCAGAGGCTTGATGCCCAGCCGGTCATGCGTCTGCTTGCCGCGGCACCGCCTCCGACCATCCAGCAGGGCCGATGGCACGTGGTCTTCTTCCGCGCCGACTGCGACCACTGCCACACCCTGATGTCCACCTACTTCGAGGGAGAGCTCGAGGTGCCGGTGCTCGCCATCGAGGTGCCCGACACGGATCCATCGGCTGCGCTGCCCAACCCCTGCGAGCGCTGCGACATGGCGCGCCTGCTCAAGGGTCCGAGCTGGGTGTTCACCACGCCGGTGCTGCTCACGGTGCAGGACGGGGTGGTGACATGCGTGGCCACCGATTCCGAGAACGCCGAGCAGGTCGAGGGCTGCATCGCCAAGTGATGCGCCTCGCCTCTGCGCACGACGCCTGAACCATGCAGCTCCTCACGTGCAGACTCCTTCCCGCCGCGATCCTCGGATGGATCGCGCTGTCGTGGCTCTCGAGCGGCACCTCGGCCCTTCCCTCATGGATGGCGCAGCTTGGCGGACGTGCCGGGCTCGATGACGTGGCCACCATGCGCATCGCGCTTGGCGCGATGGGTTCGCTCGCGCTCATGGCGCTGCTGCTCGGCTCGAGGCCCCGACTGGGACCTGCCATCGGTCGTGTGGCGGGAGGCGCGATCGCGTTCGCGGCGATCGCATCGCTCTCCGCGGCCATTGCGGTGCCGCTGCGCGATGGGGTTGCGGCTCCCCCGCTCGCTCCGGGCGCGTGGGCTCTTGTGGCGGGGTTCCTCGTGTACGGCCTCGCAGACCGTGCCGGCGCACGAGCCGCTGCACGCATGGCCGCTGACTCCGCGGCGGGCCGACCGCCGCGCATGCGCAGCCCAGCATGGACTGCGATGATCGTCATCGCATCCCTGGTTGCCGCCTTCGCGGCGGCGAGCCGCGTGGACGTGGCACGCAGCGTCGTCGGGAAGCCGTCGGCGCTTGCGCCCGGCACCTACGTGGAGATGAACTACACCACGTGGCCTGGCCGCACGATTCCGGACACCGGACTTGCGCGCCTCAACCCGATGCTCACGGCGCTCACGCTCGAGGGCCGGTCTGCGGTCGTGCTGTACGACCCGCGCTGCGGCAGCTGCCACACCCTGTTCAGCGAGTACTTCTCCCAGGCGCGAGAGGGCGAGAGGGTGATCGCGGTGCGAGTGCCGCCGAATCCTGATGCGAAGCTCCTGCCGAGCGACCAGCCCGAAGAGGTGGACTGCCCCCACTGCACGTTCCTCGACCTGCCTCCCGGGAAGTCGTACCTCGTGGCGCGTCCCACGCTGCTCGTCGTGGAGGATGGTCGCGTGACCTGCGCGACGGAGAAGGACTTCTCCGGATGCCTCGGGAGGGAGCCGGTGCGCACCGCGCCCGCGGAGCCTGCCGAAGGCAGCGCTCCTGATGGCCAGGGCTGAAGCGCCCTACGGCGCTGAGGCCGAGCCCCCGATCGACAGCGCGCGCGACCGCACGAGAACGCACCGGCATCCTGCCGGATAGGTGCGTGGCTCACGCTCCGAGCTGATGGCGGCACGGGCAATCCGCGTGACCTGACTCCAGGTGGCCTTCACGCCATGCGCGCGGAGCCACGAGTCGATCAGCAGGCACGCGAGGTCAGGGCCTGTAGCCCGCAGGAGCGTGCGACCCGGAGCGGCGCACGCGGTCCGTGCGCGCGACCACGCATGGCCCGCGAGCAGTCCGGCCCGCGCGCCATCGGACGCAGACGAGGCATGCAGGGCCACGCTCGGCCACCGCATGCGCAGGGCTGGGATGACCTGCGTCCTCAGCATGCCGCGCGCCGTCGACGGGTCGGCATTGCCCGGATCGTCGCGCCATGCGATGCCAACCTCTCGCGCGCACGCCACGATCTCCTGGCGCGTCAATGCCAGCATCGGGCGCGCGATGCGCACGCCGCTGCCGCGCGCGGCGGGCCGGCTCCAGGGAATCGATCCCAGTCCGCGCAGTCCCGTGCCGCGTCCGAGGTGCATGAGCAGCGTCTCGAGCCGGTCATCGGCGTGGTGCGCCAGCGCGATGTGCGTGGCGCCTGCCTCGCGCGCGGCATCGAGCAGCGCCGCATGCCGCAGCCCGCGCGCATCGTCGGCCAGGCCCCTGCCGCGACGCACGGGATGCACGTCGCGCCGGACGTGGGGCACATCAAGCTCGCGGGCCAGCATCGCCACATGCTCTGCGTCGACATCGGCATCCGCACGGAGATGGTGGTGCACGTGAACTGCGGTGACTGCGCCGCGCGATGACCGCCGGCGCGCGATGGCCGTGCAGGCCGCAAGCAGCACGCACGAGTCAACGCCCCCCGAGCATCCCACGGCAATCGGGCTGCCGGGCGTCCACCGGCAGCGTCCGGCAAGCTGGCGCCCGATCTCGGCGACCAGCGCGTGCCGCCGAATGCGCGAGGCAAGAGATGGCGCCGGTGTGCGCATGCCCGAATGCTATGAACAGCAGCGCTGCGCGCCCGCACGCATCTCGCGGGGCACGCAGCGCTGCACCATGAAGGCCGTGCGGTTCAGGCGACCGCGGCGCGCGCACGCCGGACGATGCGCGCCTCGGTGCGCTCGCCGATGCGGTACTCGGCTGCCTTCGCGCCCTTGGCGGCAGGTGCTGCCGCGCGAAGACCGAGCTTCTCGTCCACCAGGTTGACGAGCGATACGGGATCGGTCGCGACGCCGTCGGCGCCGATCTCCTCCGCAAGTCCAGGTGCCCGGTTGAACACGCCGCCTCCGCAGATGACTGGCATGCCTGGCGTGGCGCGCATCGCATGGATCGTGTCGATGAGCTGGCGGATGCGCGGCGCATCGGACGCGCCTGCGGCGAACATCACGAGTGCGTCAGGACGGCGCGTGCCGGTCTCCGCGAGGAGCTCGTCGTTGGCGACGCCGCTGGCCGCGAAGAGCACCTCGTACCCCGCCGCCTCGAGGAAGTCCGCGGCGAGCTGCGCGGCCATGTCCTCGGTCTCGTCGGCGCCGCACGCCAGGATCACGCGTCGGCCGTTGCGCGGCGCCTGGGCGTAGCACGCCTGCGCCTGATCCACGATCGTGCGCATCATGCGCGTCGCGTAGCGGTGCGCAAGCGTCGACAGCTGGTCGTTGCGCCACATCTGGAAGAGCGTCTGCATGGAGGGCCACAGCACGTCGATCGCAAGGTCCTCGCTGCGGTGCCCGCTCGCGAGGTACTCCGAGACGAGCTGGCGCGCGCCGATTCGGTCGCCGGCGATGAGGGACTGGAAGAGACGCTCGATGGCGATGTCCTGTTGCATGGTGCGATGTCCATCGGCGGGGAGCAGGCTGGATGCCGATCGTGATCGAATTCGGGCGACCTGCGGCGTTATTGGCGGGCAAACCGGCCGCTCTGGCGCCGTTATCGGCGCCTCTGCCTACCATCGCCCGATGGCCAATCCGCACGGGACAGCGCACGATGCGCCCTGGACGCCCGACACGCTCACGGGCAACCCGCACGCGCGCGGGGACAAGGCCGACCGCGTGCAGCGGATGTTCTCGGCGATCGCGCGCAGCTACGACCTCAACAACAGGCTGCATTCCTTCTGGCAGGATCAGGCGTGGAGGCGCGCTGCGGTCCGGCTCGCGAGACCCTCGGCGACCGATCGGGTGCTCGATGTCGCGTGCGGCACCGGCGACCTGACCCTTGCGTTCGCGAGGGCGAATCCGGCGCCGGCTGCCGTCACTGGACTCGATTTCACGCCGCAGATGCTCGATGTGGCGCGTGGCAAGGCGACGCCGGCGGAGGCGTCGTTCGTGGAGGGGGACGCGATGAGCCTGCCGTATGCGGATGCCTCCTTCGACGTGCTCTCGATCGCGTTCGGCATCAGGAACGTGTCCGATCCGGCCAGGGCGCTACGCGAGTTCAGGCGCGTGCTCGCGCCAGGAGGTCGCCTCGTGATCCTGGAGTTCGGCCAGCCGAGGCAGGCGATCCTCCGGTGGCTCAACACCGTCTACACGCACCAGGTGATGCCGCTGACGGCAAGCATCATCGCGCGTGACCGGTCGGGGGCGTACCGCTACCTGCCCCGCAGCGTGGCATCCTTCCTCGAGCCTGCGGCGCTGGCGAGGGCTGTGGCCGAGGCGGGATTCGCTGACGTGCAGCAGCACCCGCTCACCTTTGGGGTATGCGTGGCGACCACCGCACGAGTCCCCGAAACCACTACACTCGACAGCGCACGATGATCGTCGACGTCCTCACCCGGATCTGGCACTCGACCGACCAGCTCGGCATGGAGCTCTCCGATGCCGTGCGCCGGGGCGGCGCCCAGCCCGGTTCGCCGATGCAGGTCGACGGCACGATCGCCGCGCATTCGCGCGAGACGGCGTGCGAGACCGTGACCCTCGTCCATGGGTTCCGTTCGCACATGCTCGGCGCGCTCGTCCCGAACGAGTTTGTCGCGGATCATGTCCGTCGGCATCCGGACCGCATGCTTGGCATCGCGGGCATCGACCCGCTCGCGAGCGACGCCATCGACGAGCTTGAGCGCGCGCGCACCCTTGGCCTCGTCGGCGTCTCCATCTCGCCGTCGGCCCAGGGCTTCCACGCCGCGAACTCCTCGGCGATGCGGCTCTACGAGCGGTGCGAGGCGCTCGGCATGCCCGTCTTCGCAGCGCGCCCCGGGCGCTCCACGGCGAGCTGCATCATGGAGTTCGACCGGCCTGCGACCTTCGACGAGGTGATGCGCTCCTTCCCGCGGCTCAAGCTGGTGCTCGGCGAGATCGGGTTCCCGTGGGTCGACGAGGCGCTGGCGCTGATGGCCAAGCACTCCGGCGTGTTCGCCGACACCTCAGGCATGGTGTCCCGTCCCTGGCAGCTCTACGGCGTGCTGCTCAACGCGTCGGCGCTCGGCGTGATCGACCGCGTCATGCTGGGCAGCGGGTTCCCATTCGAGCGCCCCGCATCCGCCGTGGAGACCATCCTCTCGCTCAACTCATACGCGCTTGGCACTCCGCTGCCGGCGATCCCGCGCGCATCGCTGCGCGGCATCGTCGAGCGCGATGCGGTGTCCGTGCTCGGCCTGCCATCCACGATCGGTTCGTCGTCCGCGTCTCGCATCGCGGGCCGCACCGCGAGCCCTCTCGGTCCCTCCGGGACGCCGCCCCGCGGTGTCCGGCCTCAGTGATCCGCCCGGGATGGCGCGCCGTCACCACATGATGCCTCGGACGCGAGGTGTGCGGGGCGCGAGCCGTGCCGCGATGGCCCTGCTGTGCGCATCGGCATGCGCTCTGGGCACCGCAGGGTGCGGAACCGTGAACGAGGTCGGCACGGTCGAGCTCACCAGCCTCGGCGGCACGACCCGGACCCTGAGGCCTGCTCTTGGCACCGGCACCTACGCGCAGGAGGCTGCGCAGTCCTCGTTCATCCTCAGCGACATCGACTTCTCGCAGCTCGAGTCGGGCACTCCCGTCTACGGCTACGTGCTGCATGTCAACCTGCTGTGGGTCCCCAAGGCGGGCCGCACGGCCGTCGACCCGACCGCCACCAACACCAGCATCAGGCTGGTGGTGATCGCTGGCCGCGAGCTCGGCGTGTACGGCGGTGGCGGATTCGCGTGGCCCGACGGCGAGCTTGGCGAGCCTGAGTTCTCGCTCGAGCTCGTCGGCTCCAACATGTCGCTCATCGCGTGCACGGCCGGCTTCCAGGATCTCATGAGCCCAGCGTCGCTGACAGGCACGATCACGGCCACGCTCGACGACGCGGCAACGCGGCGCACGCGCAGGTCGGCAAGCCAGTACGTGACCAACGCCACCCGCAGCGTCCGCTGGGTGAGGGCGCCTGAGGGCGAAACCCTCGAGTCGCTGCTGCTGAGCGTGGCGGACGCGCCATCGCCGGCGATCTGCCCGTGAGTCCGAGCGAGCCTGCGCGGCCGAGCCCGTGACGGCTCATGCGCCGTTCGATGGACCTGCGATCGCGCACCAGGCGAGGATGGCCCGCATCTGCTCGGCGCACGGCGAGAGTCCGGCAGGCAGCGCATGCGGGTCGCACATCGCAAGCTCCGAGTACTCCCACCCGGGTGCGGCATCGGGCGGAGCGGCCATCGGGAGCTCGTGCACAATCTCCCATGCGCTGGCCGCGGGGTCGAAGAGCAGCGCCACCGCACGCGCCGGAGCGGCCGCCGCAACGCCGCACTCCTCCACAAGCTCGCGCATGATGCCGGCATCGGGCGCCTCGCCGATCTCCACACCGCCACCGGGCGCAAACTCCCACAGGCCCGGGTAGGCGTTCACATGCTGCGAGCGCAGCCCCAGCAGCACGAGGCCGCCAACGTGCGCGATCGCCTTGGTGCCCAGCCCGCGGAACCCGGTCTCGACGCCGCGCCGGCGCACCGCACCCATGCGGTAGCTCGAGCGCACGGCGTGGATCGTCGCGCCGCCGTGGCCGTCACGGTGCACGCCCACCACATGCAGGCAGTCGCCGTCCGTGAAGCGCGCGTTCGCCGCCACGATCGCATCCCACGCGGCGTTCACGGCGTCGAGCGGCACCTGAGGCACGAAGGCCGAGTCGTCGATGATGATGCGCGGCGGCCGCCGGAGGCGGATCATCCGCGCAGGCAGGTCCGGTCCTCCGCTCATTCGGGAGGCCGGCTCGGCGGATGCGGATCTGCGGCCTGCTCGGCCTGCATGTAGTCGCGCGGCCTGTACAGAAGCCCGACCACGATGAAGAGGACCGCGGCGACGGCCATCATCGCCGTGAAGAACCAGTAGTAGTCGGCGCCCACGAGCGTCGAGTTGCCCTCGGCATCCTTGGTGAACCGGTTGACGAGCGCGATGATCACGTTGCCCGCAGAGACGCTCAGCAGGTAGAGGCTCATGATGAACGACTTCATCTGCGGCGGAGCCTGCGTGTAGCTGAACTCAAGGCAGGTGATGGAGACCAGCACCTCTGCGGCGGTGATCACCACGTACGCCAGCAGCTGCCACGCGATCGTCGGTCTCGCCGCGCGCTCCACGGCACCGGATGCGCTGACCACGATGCCCCCCTCCGTGAGCGCCTTCGCCATCGCGGCCGTGTCGGGCGCGGCCTTCTGCTCGGCGGGCGCTCCCTCGCGCATCCCGCTCGCAGCCACAAGCGCCGCCGCCACCGCATTCAGCCGCTCGTCCTGGAGCGCCGCCACCGTCCGCGCGACATCCACCTCGCCGCGCGCGATCGCGGCATCGACGGTCACCCGGAACTGCGCCTGCGATGCCGCGATCCGCTCCTCGGCAGTGGCGGAGATGCTGAATGCCGCCACCGTCAGGAAGAAGCCGATCCCGATCTTGCGGATCGGCGTCAGCGTGAACACGCGTCCCACGAGCGGGAACACCACGTAGGACGCAAGCGGGATGAAGATGAGGATCAGCAGCGGGTTGATGGCCTGCACCTGCGACTCCATCCACTCGACCCCCAGGAAGTTCCGGTCCATCTGCTGCGCCTGCATGATCCACGCGCCGCCGGTCTGGTCGTACAGCGCCCAGAAGATGGCCACGAAGGCGTAGATGAGCGCAAGCTTCCTGATGGTCACAAGGCCCTCGCCGGAGAAGGTCTCGCGGACGAACCCCATGCCGCGTGCCGGGATGTGCACGAACTTGTGGCGCCCCATCCAGAAGACGACCGTCGCGATCGCCATCAGGATCCCCGGCACGCCGAAGGCCCATCCCGCACCGTACCGGTCCAGCAGCCAAGGCGTCAGCAGCGTCGAGAAGAACGACCCGAAGTTGATCGAGAAGTAGAACCAGCCGAACACGCGCGTCAGCAGGTGCTTGTTGGTCTCGCCGAACTGGTCGCCCACATGCGCGGAGACGCACGGCTTGATGCCGCCCGAGCCGAGCGCGATCAGGAAGAGTCCCGCCATGAGCCATGACTTGGGCTCCATCGTGGCCTGGAGCCCCTTGGGCGGGAGGTCCATCATCGCCAGCGCCAGGTGCCCTGCGCAGTAGAGCCAGGACAGCAGCAGGATCGTGCGGTACTTCCCCAGCACCGCGTCGGCGATGATGGCGCCGATCACCGGGAAGAAGTAGGCGCTGGCCACGAACCAGGCGACCCACTCGCGTGCCTCCGTCTCGGTCATGTAGGCCGGCGTTCCCGCGGACGTGAGCAGGAACTGCGTCATGAAGACCATGAGGATGGTCTTCATGCCGTAGAAGGAGAACCGCTCCGCCGCCTCGTTCCCGACGATGTACGGGATCCCCTTGGGCATGGCCGTTGAGGGGATGGGGGCGGTCCGGTACTGGATGGCGGTCATGGGCCGCGAGTGTAGAAGCGGACGTGCATCGCGAAGATTTTGCGCGGCGCGACCCTCCATGCCAGCACCACTAGGGATGGTGTGGCCGCGTTCGACGTGCCTCCATCGGTCGTGAGAGGCGAACGTGGCGGATCGGCGTGAGGCGCACGGCAGCCCACGCGCGCCCGTTATCGCCTCTTCCGTCATCGAGCGCGTCGCCGATGGACTCCCTCGCATGGATGCAACCCACACGACGTGCTCGGCCACCACGCAGTCCCGGCTGGTCGACGCAGTGCTCGCCGCAAACCCGACGGCTGACAGGGCATGGCTGCTCTGCTTCGACGTTGCCGAGCTCGAGAGCTACCTCGAGCGCCTCTGCCGCGCCAACGAGACCGGACCCGACTCGCTCTGCTGGGAGCGCGTCGCGGACACCCCTGCCGTCGTCTACCGCAGCGCGGCCTGACGCACCACCGCAGCATCACCCCTGGCGACGAGCCGCGGCATGCGCACGGACGCGCGTGGGGCGGATCGTTGCCATGTCGGCATCGGCGCGAGGCGCCGCGAGCTCACCGTCCGGAATCGCCGGCGAGGAACTGGGCTAGCTTGCGCTTGACGAGACGGAGCTTCAGCAGCCCTGTCGTGCGGGCCACCAGCTCCACCTTGTTGACGGGCTTGGAGATGAAGTCGTCGCAGCCGCACTCCACGGCCCGCTCCATGTCTCCGACCTCATGCAGCGCGGTGACCATGACGACCACCGTGTCGCGGGTTGCCGGGTTCGACTTGACCTTCTGGCAGACCTCGAAGCCCGACATCCGGGGCATCATGACGTCCAGGAGCACCAAGTCAGGCTTCTCCCGGTCGATCGCCGCCATCGCCTCGAGGCCATCGCGGGCGGCCACAATCCTGCACGGCAGCGACTCGAGGTAGGCCTGGACAAGCTCAAGGTTCTGCTCGTTGTCGTCGACCACCAGCACGGTGGCCTCGGACAGGTCCACCGCGGAGGTATCGATGTCGAACGATGGGGTAGGTCCGGTTCCCGCTGGGGACATTCCGCGGATCCTAGCGCGATCACCCGATGTGATCGCGCACCAGCGCTTTATGGGCAACTTCCACCGGGTGCAGGGCCTCCACAGACGCGCCATCGCGGATCTGGTGACGGCAGCTAGTGCCTGCCGCGACGAGAGTCGCCCCCGGCGCGAGCGCCCGGGCGGCGGGCAGCACCCCCATCTCGCCGATGCGCATCGACAGCTCGTAGCGGTCCGCACCGAACCCGAAGGCGCCCGCCATGCCGCAGCATCCGGTCTCCAGCGTGCGCACTCCCGTGCCGTGGATCCTCCGCAACAGGCCGCTGGCGCCAGCTGTCCCGAGCAGCGCCTTCTGGTGGCAGTGCACGTGCACGTCGCATGACCCCTGCGGCGTGCGGAACGCGGGCCGCCGCGGATGCGAATCCCACTGCGCATCGAGCCACACCTCCACGAGATGCGACATCGACGCGATCCGTGCGATCACGGCCCGGTCCGCGTCCGTGCGCAGGTCGGTCCAGTCGTCGATGACGGCCGAGTGGCATGACGGCTCCAGCATCAGGATCGCCCGCGCGCGATGCGCATCCGCGAGCGCGGCCAGGGACGCCGCCGTGCGCGCCACCGTGCGTGCCGCGTCATCGAGCGCGCCGCACGAGATCGCCGCGCGCGCACAGCATCCTGCATCGGCGACAATCACCCGGTAGCCGAAGGCCTCCAGCAGCTCCACTGCGCTCCGGCCAATCCCGCTCTCGCCGTAGGCGCTGAAGCAGTCGCCGAAGAGGACCACGGCCGGCGCCTCGGGGCCGTGCTCGGCGCGCCGCCGCCCTGCCCACCCGAAGAGGCTCGCGCCAAAGGGCGGTAGCGAGCGCCGCGCATCGAATCCCATGAGCCACGAGGCTGCGCGCCGCGCGACGCCGGTGCGGGCGACCGCATTCGCGATCGGCCACACGGCGGAACCGACCCTCGAGAGCGCGCGCACATTCGAGAGCGTGCGCGTGCGCCAGTCGACGCCGCCCCGCGCGCGGTGGCCCTGGTGCAGGTACTCGGCCTTGAGCTTCGAGATGTCGACGTTGCTTGGGCACTCGGACTTGCACGCCTTGCACGAGAGGCACAGCCCCAGCGTCTCGAGCGTCGCGGGGTCGTTCCAGCGTTCGGCCGCGGCCCCAGCCGCAGCGTGCGCGCCGAACTGGCCCGTGGACGCCAGACGCAGCGCGTTTCCGCGTCCGCGCGTGGAGTGGCGCTCGTCGAGCGTGGCGCGATAGCTCGGACACATGGTGCCGCCCGCAGGCGAGAGCCTCCTGCACAGCCCTGCCCCGTTGCATGAGGACACCGCATGCGCGAACCCGCCCTCTGGGCCGTATGCGAACGCAGTCTCGACGTCGGCGGGCACGTGCGCGAAGCGCGCATCGTCAGGGCGCACGCGCAGGCTCATCACGATCCGTGTCGGGTCATCCGTCTCCGTGAGGTTCCCGGGATTCATGATTCCCTGCGGGTCGAACACCGCCTTCACCTGCCTGATGGCCTCGCACACCGACGGCCCAAGCACGCGGCCGAGCAGCGGCGTGCGCACCCGGCCGTCCCCATGCTCTCCCGAGAGCGCTCCGCCGTAGCGCACCACGAGGTCCGCGACTTCCGTCGCCAGCGCCACCATCCCATCGAGGTCCTTGGGGTCGTCGAGCGCGATCAGGGGCCGGATGTGCAGGCACCCCACGCTGGCGTGCGCGTAGTAGGCCGCCGTCGTGCCGTGCCGCGCGACGACCTGACGGAACTCCTCCACGAACGCGGGCAGGCGCGACGGATCGACAGCCGTGTCCTCCACGAACGTCACTGGCTTGCGGTGGCCGGGCACGGCATGCAGCAGCGGCTCCCCTGCCTTGCGCAGGCGCCACGCGCGATCCATCGACGGCCCATCGCGGTACTCGGCGATCACCGCGCCCGGCAACGCGCTCCTGAGCTGGGCGAAGCGCGCGTCGATCTCCGCAGCGCTCTCCGCGAAGTACTGCACGTACATGACCGCGCCCGGCAGGCTGCCGCCGGGCCGCGGCATGATCTCCACATCGCTGCGGTGCGATGTGTTGCGCAGGGCCATCGCGCTGACCACATCGTCCACGAGCTCCACTGCCGACGGTCGCGTCGCCAGCATCTGGCCCAGCGGCGCGAGCGCCTCCGTCACTCCCGCGAATCCGGCAATCGCGAGGCCGATCGCCGCAGGCACCGGCACGAGCGCGACCTCTGCCCGCAGGATCGTGCACAGCGTGCCCTCCGATCCGCAGACAAGGTGCGCGAGGTTGACTGCATCGAACGTGCCCGCGGTCGACTCGCGCAGCTGCCTCAGCAGGATGTCGAGGTTGAGCCCATCCACATGCCGCAGGATCTTGGGGAATCGCGCGTCGATCTCGCCCGCCATCGGAAGCACGATTGCCGCAAGCCGCTCCGCAATGTCGCGCTGCACCGGATCCCGGTCGCACGACCCGCGCTCGAGCCGTGCCGTCTGGCCGGAGGGCAGCGCCACATCGAGGGCGATGACGTGATCCACCGTACGCCCGTAGAG
>VERO01000328.1 GCA_018882625.1 Phycisphaerales bacterium
CAGCAGGCATCACGAGTGGAGGCATCGTGATCGGACGGGAGGCATCGCGCAAACGCGGGCGGGGTAGGCTCCGCGCGGCAAAGGAGCGACGCTCATGACACGCCCATGGATCTCCGCTGGACTGGCTGCGCTGGCCTCTACGGCGGCAGCGTGCAACTCATACGAGCAGGCGTACAGCGGCGAGCGCTGGCTCCCAGCGAGCCAGTGCTCCGTGGTGCTGGCCCAGCCGCCCGCCTCCGAGGCGAGGCTGATCGGGCAGTCGACGTTTGTCGGCACCGATGACCAGATCGGCGACGCGCAGGCGACGGACTGCGGGCGGCAGGTGGGCGCGAACCTCGTCGAGTGGGACAAGACGGACAAGGGCTCGATCACCGAGCTCGAGAGCGTCCCGGTGTACTCAGGCTGGAGCTGGAACAGCGGCTTCAACCAGGTCAGCATCCCGGTACCGGTGACGAAGGAGACATGGCGCGTGCATGCGCGCTACTACAGGTCGCTCTCTCTGGGCGGCTCTGCAGTTGGGCAGTCGACCCCATCATCCCCGCCCGCGGTCCCCGCCGCACAGCCTGCGCGGCATGAGGGCACGATTCCGCAGCCTTCGAGAAGCGCCGGAGGTTCCGCGCCGACTCAGGCCAAGCCGTCCGCCTTGCCGCCCGTCCAGCCGGTCACCGGTGCCGCCGGCGGATCGTGACATGGGATCGCGGCTCGCCAGGAAGCTCCTTGTCATCGGGTGGGATGCCGCGGACTGGCAGCTGATCGATCCGCTGGTGGCCAAGGGCGCTATGCCGACCCTGGCGCGGCTGGTCTCGGCCGGGGTCCGATCGGACCTCGGCACGCTCGATCCCAAGCTCTCTCCCCTGCTGTGGACATCCATCGCGACCGGAAAGACCGCGGACAAGCACGGCATCCTCAACTTCGTCGAGCCCAAGCCCGACGGCTCCGGTCTTCGCCTGGCGAGCAGCACCTCGCGCAAGTGCAAGGCCATCTGGAACATCCTCTCGCAGTCGGAGCTGCACACGAATGTCATCGGCTGGTACGCAAGCCACCCGGCGGAGCCCATCCGCGGGTCGGTCGTGACGAACCTGATCTGCGAGGGCAATCCCGCCCAGGCATCCGCGCCATGGCCGGTGCCTCCTGCGCTGACGCATCCGCCTGAGTGCGCAGAGGCGATTGCAGCCTGCCGCGTCAGGTCAACCGAGTTCGAGCGCGACTCCCTGAAGGAGATCCTGCCTGACCTGCCGCCAGGCATGCGCGACGACCCGCGAGTACGCACGCTGTGCTCGCTGATGGCGGTGGCGGCAAGCGTCGAACGCGCGGCATCGCACCTCATGCGTGCGGGGCCGTGGGACTGCACGATGGCGTTCTTCGAGACCATCGATACGGTCGGCCATCACTTCATGCAGTACAGGCCTCCGCGCATGCGCCACGTGAAGGAGAGCGAGGTGCGCGCCTTCGGCGGCGTGATGGACCGCGTGTACCGGTGGCACGATGCGGCGCTGGCGCGGATGCTCGACGCTGCAGGACCGGACGTGACGGTCGTGCTGCTCTCCGATCACGGCTTCCACAGCGACCGGCACCGCCCGGTGCTTGCGGACCTGCCTCCAGAACGCCGCATGGAGCGGGAGGCCAGCTGGCACCGCCCGACGGGCGTGCTCGTCATGTCGGGCACTGGTGTGGCTGCCGGGCAGCCGCCGGTGACCGCTTCGATCCTCGATGTCGCGCCGACCGTGCTTGCGCTGCTTGGCGTGGCTGTGGGCGCGGACTTCGACGGGAGGTGCCTGAGCGAGTCGCTTGAGGGCAAGCCCGCGCCGGACCGCATCGAGTCCTGGGAGGGCGTCGAAGGCGATGCCGGACTGCACCCTGCGGAGGTGCGGCAGGACCCGTTCGAGGCCGCCGACGCCCTCAAGCAGCTTGTCGACCTCGGCTACATGGCCGCGCTTCCAGAGGATGTGCAGGGACAGCTTGACCTCGTCCGCCGGGAGAGCGCGTTCAACCTCGGGATGTCGCTGCTGTCGCGCGGCCGCTTCGCCGAGGCGCTGCCCCGCTTCGCGGAGATCGCGCAGGCGAGGCCCGAGGAGTACCGCTACGCGATCTGCCTCGCGACATGTCTGGCCTCCACGGGCGACTTCAGCGGCGCAGCATCGGCACTTGAGGCGGTCCTGGCGCGTGACGCCTCGGCCGCGGAGGCACGGCTGCTGCATGCGCGCTGCCTCCACGCGCTGGGTCGTGCCGACGACGCGCGACGGGAGAGCGACCGCGTGAGCCGCGAGCTGCGCGCACACCCGAACCTGGCGCCGAGCCTCGCTGATGCGCTGCTGCGCGAGGGCCGGACGCAAGAGTCGCTGCAGCTGTACCGCAGGATCGCGAAGGAGGATCCCAAGTCGATCCCTGCGCTTCTGGGGGTCGCACGCTGCCAGCTCGAGATGGAGCGCTGGGACGAGGCCGCATCGGCTGCACTCGATGCGATGGACGTCCACAAGGCCGTGCCGGACGGCCACTACCTGCTCGCGCTGGCGCTCGCGTGGACCGGTGACATGCCGCATGCGCGCCAGAGCGCCGAGCTTGGCCTGACCTTCGACCCTCGGCACGCGCCCATGCTCTGGCTTGCGGCGGTGCTGGCG
>VERO01000329.1 GCA_018882625.1 Phycisphaerales bacterium
CTCGCCATCTCGCGGGCGCGTACGCCTCGCGGAGTCGCGCGGCCCATTCGAGCGGCTGCGCGCAATCCTGCTGACGCACCTCGACCACGACCACTGGCACAAGGACTGGGGCACGCAGCTCGCCCGCTCGCCTGTGCCCGTGCTGCTGCGCCGCGAGCACGCGGCCGATGCGGTGGAGCTTGGCGTGCCTGCCGCCTGCATCACGGTGATCGGCGACTCGGCCAGGCTTGGCGATGCGGCCACCGTGCGCGCGTGCGCGGTGCCGCACGACGAGGTGGGCTCGACCGCCTACCGCTTCGACTGCGCACACGGCAGCATCGGGTTCGCGACTGACCTCGGGCGGGTGACCGACGAGCTGCACGCCATGCTCGATGGCGTCGGGACGCTTGCCATCGAGAGCAACTACGACCCCGCGATGCAGATGGCGTCTCCGCGGCCGGCGTTCCTGAAGCGGCGCATCATGGGAGGCGCGGGTCACCTCTCCAACGAGCAGGCCACCGCCGCGGCATCTGTGGTGGCCGCATCGGGGCGACTCGCGAGCGTCGCGTTCATCCACCTCTCTCGCGACTGCAACGCGCCGCACATCGTGGAGGAGCTGGCGCGCGATCGGCTCCGCTCCGCGAACTGCGCCATCGTGGTGAGCACCCGTGAGCGGCCGACCCCGCTCATGCGGATGTCCGCCGGTGCGGCCTCGACGGCGCGCGAAGGAACGCACGCCGAAGTGCCTATGCCTGCGGATGCGCACCCGCCGGCGCAGGCCTCTCCCGTCCTGCCCACAATCCATCCCATCGCAGCGGGATGACGCGTCCCGCGAGCGCCTGTGACTGCATCGCGCGCCAGGCCTCACGCGGCTGCAGGAAGTGGCCCAGCGGCTGGCCCTCCTCGCGCAGCGGCACCAGCAGCGGCATTCCAGGCGGCAGCGCATCGAGGGGCGCGATCAGGTCCTCCGTGGCGATGCCATCCTCGCCGAACTGCCGATAGACCTGCACCGGCTCGGCCGCCTCGCGCACGGCGCACCCCGGCACCTCCGGCATCTCGCCACCGACCCACCAGGCCACGGGGCACCCCGGCATCACGGGAGTGCCGGGGGCCATGAGCGCGACCGTCCGCGGCATGCCAACCTCCTGAAGCGCGAGCTCGGGCATGTCGAGCACGCCCGGTCCCGTCCACCACGCCATGCGCATGCCTGCCCAAGCGGCCCGCTCGAGCGCACGCTGCGCATCGTCGAGCGCGTCCAGGATCGACTCCGGCATCGCCTCGCCGCGCCAGAGCGCGCCGAGCGCCGACGCAGCCTGAGTGACCGTCACCGCGGCGCGGTCCCGAGCCAGCGCATGTTCAGTTTCCGCAAGCGAGCCCAGCTCCTGAAGGGCATGCGTCACCGCCTGAAGCCGGATGATCTCGGGCACGGATCGGCTCCAGCGCTCGCCGTGCCCTTCCCGGGGCCACGCGCGCGCCGCCGCCGCGAACTCCGTCCAGCGCGCCAGCAGCGCGGCCCACGTCAGCGGATCTGCAGCGGCCATGGCGCGATGCTAGGACCTGACGGACGCTACCCTCCTGCGCTTCCATGAGCGACATGCTGACGCATGAATGCGGACTGGCGCTCGTCAGGCTGCGCCATCCCCTGTCGTGGTACCGCGAACGGCACGGCGACGCGCTCTGGGGCCTCCGCAGGCTCTACCTGCTGATGGAGAAGCAGCACAACCGGGGCCAGGACGGCGCGGGCATGGCCACCGTCCGCTTCGACATGCCGCCGGGAGAGGTCTTCCTCGAGAGGATGCGTTCGGCCAAGCGCACCCCGATCGAGCGCCTCTTCGACGAGGCACTGTCTCCGGCGCGCCGCATGTCAGACCGGGATCTCGCGCAGCTCGACGATGTCACGCTGAAGTCGCGCATCCCGATGCTCGGCGAGGCCATGATCGGGCACCTGCGCTACGGGACCTTCGGCGGACGCACCGCCGATGCCTGCCATCCCTTCGTGCGCAGGTCGATCGTCGCCAGCCGCAACCTGGCGCTCGCCGGCAACTTCAACCTCACGAACTCCCCCGAGCTCTTCGACCTCCTCGTCTCCTACGGGCTCGCGCCGGTCGGCTCGAGCGACACGGGCGTCGTGCTCGAGAAGATCGGGTACGCGCTCGACCGGGACCACGACACCCTCATCGGGGCGACGGGGCCCGGAAGCTTCCTGGGGCTCGAGGGCCGCGCGCTCGCCGACGAGGTCTCCCGGCAGCTCGACTACGGGCGCATCCTGAGGCGCGCCGCCGAGCCCTTCGATGGCGGCTACGTGCTCGCCGGCCTCGTGGGCAACGGCGACTGCTTCGTCTGCCGCGATCCTGCGGGCATCCGCCCCGCCTTCGTGCTCGAGACCGATGAGGTCATCGCCGTCGCCAGCGAGCGGCCGGCGCTCGCGGGGATCTTCGACGTGCCTGTCGAGCAGGTCCGCCCGCTCGAGCCGGGCACCGTGCTCAGCGTCAAGCGCAGCGGCGAGGCGGTGCACCAGCGCTTCGCGGATCCGCGCCCCGCGCGCCAGTGCACCTTCGAGCGCATCTACTTCAGCCGCGGCAACGACCACGAGATCTACGCCGAGCGCAAGCGCCTCGGGGAGGAGCTCGCCC
>VERO01000330.1 GCA_018882625.1 Phycisphaerales bacterium
TGGCTCTGCCCCCCAAGTCGTGGCGATGCCGGCGGTGTCGAAGATGTCCTTGAGGCCATAGGGAATCCCGTGCAGCGGGCCTCGCCACTCGCCGCGCCGCGCCTCGGCATCACGTGCCTCGGCCTCCGCGATCGCCTTGTCGGCCACCAGGGTGATCACGCAGCGCAGTGTCGGGTTCGCGGCACGAAGTCGCGCGAGCGACCGCTCCACGAGCAGGCGCGACGTGATGTGGCCGCCCCGCATCCATGCGCCGAGCTCGCCAATGGTCGCGAAGTCGAGTTCAGACTCGGACGGCGGTGGCGCCGCTGCAGCCGAGATGCGCGCGTATGCCGTGCGAGGATCCTGCGCAGGCTCACTGGGCACGCGCTCGCCCGGGAGCAGCACCGCAAACACCTGCGCGGGCGCGAGGGCGTTCGGAAGCTCTCCGAAGCTCGCACGCGACACGAACATCGCGAGCTGCTCGCCTACCGTACGAGCCAACTGCTCGCGCTCCACCTGCGTGAAGGCGATACCAGCGAGACGCTCTGCCGCGGCAATCGTGCTCGCGGACACTGGCGCCGATTCGGATGACGGTGCGGTTGCGTCACCGGCGGCAGGCACGCCCCCCGCCCCTGAGCCATCAACCCGCCCGGCGCCAGACCTGGGGCACGATGCGTTGGCAGCAGGCACAAGTGCCGCTGCAGACGCAAAGGCGGCGAAGGCGGTAGCCCTCGCGACAAACTCGCGGCGCGAGCCGGGAGCATGGGGCAGATCCGCATGCCAGTCGGGGTGAATGCTCATCGCGCGCTCCGCACCATCCGCTGCGCCATGTGGTCCTGCGGCCATGGGCCCGCGGGAACGGCACCCCAGCGCCTGTAGCCGGAGTCTAGTCGCGCGCTGCCGGACCGATCCCGTCGCCGACGCAGCCACTGCGCGTGCGCAAGATCCGATCCGCGCTCACCCGTCTACCGTCCACCGCGCGAGGAGCACCGAGAGGTCGGATCCCCCGACGATGCCATCGCTGTCGATGTCCGCCGGATGCCCAGCCGTGCCCCACGCCGCCAGCAGCGCCGCGAGGTCGAATCCATCGACGTGGCCATCCGCGTTGAGGTCAGCCGGCTCCGCCACACCGCCGTGGAACAGGCTCGAGGAGCGCACGATCACTGTGCTCTGCCCAGGACCGGACCATGCGAGGATGAGTCCCGCGTTGGCGCTCGCCTCGAAGTACTCGATGCGCAGGCGGTGCTTGCCGGCGGCGAGGGCTGCGGTGCCGCGCACCGTGCGCATCGTGTGCAGGCCATCGTTGTCGACGACCAGGTCTTCGCCGATCCAGAGCCTAGCGCCGTCGTCGCTGGTCAGGCCGAGCGTCCAGTAGCCGCTCTCGGGCACATCGATCCAGCCCGTGTACACGGCACCTACGTTGTCGGCGCGCCCGCTGCCTGCGAACGCACCGCTCGTCGACGGGAAGTAGATCTCAGGGACTATCTCGGAGTCGTATGGCACCAGGCTCGCGAAGTCCGGGAGCGACGTCGGCGCATCGAGCACGAAGTACTCGACGGCAAGGCCCGGCTCCGCGCCGAGCGGATTGTCGGCGCGCCTCGCCAGCGCCACATCGATGAAGGCCGTGGCCGTGGACGTTGCGCCGCTCGCCGGCTCCAGCAGCGTGTAGGACAGCGTCTGCGTGCCAGCCACCGACCCGACATTGGCGATGCGCAGCATGTCGCGTGCGCCACCCGTCCCCTCGACCAGCGACACGGAGGCGCCGGCCGAAGTCACCGCGTCGAAAGCCGTGATCTCAAGCGCATCCATGTTCGGGTCGTAGTCGTTGGCGAGCACGTCCAGCAGGGCCCCCCCGCCGACAAGCGCACGCACACGGTCATGGCGTGCGACAGGCGGCTGCGGCACGAGCGCGCCGAGCGCCTCCTCCACTGCACGACGCAGGTTGATGCGGCCCCACCCAAACTCCTCGCTGTTGGCCTCGGCATCCCATGGATCGCAGCTGTTGAAGAGCACATGTTCGGCATGCGCGGCGGTAAGCAGCGGGTTCGCCGACCGAACCAACGCAAGCGCGCCGTTGGCGATGGGCGTGGCCATGCTGGTTCCGCTGAGGAACCCGTACGCCCCGTCGCGCGTGGTGCTGAGGATGCTCACGCCCGGAGCGAACAGGTCGACGCCCCGGCCGAAGCTCGAGAATGTCGCCCGCTGGTCATACTGGTCGCTCGCGCCCACGACGATCACGTGCTGGAAGTCCCATGATGCGTGATCCGTGTCGGAGTTGCCTGCCGCCCACAGGAGCGTCGCACCGAGCGACCGGACGTACTCGCCGGTCGTCTCGATCGGCTCGTAGCCGATGCCCGAGTAGCTCGCGCTGATCACCTTGGCGCCGTGCTCCGCAGCCCACTGCACGCCTTGCAGCAGGTCCTCGTAGGTCGCGCCGCCGCTGGGCTGCTCGCTCACCCGGATCGGCATCACGCGGAGCCGCCATCCCACCCCGCTCACGCCAGCGCCATTGTTGCCCGCGGCCGCAGCGCATCCCGCCACGTGCGTCCCGTGCCCGTTGATGTCCGTGACGTCGCCGCCGCTCGCCTCGGGAAGGTTGGTCACGCAGTTGAAGCCTGGC
>VERO01000331.1 GCA_018882625.1 Phycisphaerales bacterium
GGCATCGCCCCGTGGGTGCTGCTGGACCTCTTCTGGGCGAACGCGCTCATGCTGGCATCCGCGGGGGCGATGCTCTGGATGCGCTGGTCCCTGGCGCTGTGGGTCCTGTCGGTGGTGCCGCTGATGATCGTGACGAGCGTCGTGTTCACGCGGATGATGGTGGGATCGAGCAGGCGTGCGCGGCGCGCGAACTCGACGATCACGGCGTACTACGGCGAGGCGATCGCGGGAATCCGCACCACACGGTCGCTCGTGCGCGAGGCCGGCGCGGAGCGCGAGTTCGCCGGGCTCGCCGGCGAGCTTGAGCGGTGGAGCCTGCGCCACGCGATGCAGGGCGCGCTGTACCTGCCCGTCGTGACCACGCTCGCGGCGATGGGCGCGGCCCTGCTGCTCTGGCGCGCGCCGATCGTCGATGGGCTCTCTCCTGGCGAGCTCGTCGCGTTCTGCCAGTACGCGCTGCTGTTCATATACCCGGTGCAGGATCTGGCGCAGCGCTTCGCGGACCTGCTCTCCGCGCAGGGCGCGGCGGAGCGCGTGCAGTCGCTCGTGGACACGGTGCCCGACATCCGCGACTCGCCGGCCACCGTATCGGCGATCGCGTCGGTGCGTGCTGCGGGCGGACCCGCACCTGGCTGCGCGATCGACGGCGGGCCGGACCGCATCATGCATGTGCGCTTCGAGGGTGTGCACTTCGCATACCTGCCGGGGCAGCCCGTGGTGCAGGGGCTTGACCTCGAGATTCGGCGCGGCGAGACGATTGCGCTCGTCGGGGCGACCGGCGGCGGCAAGACCACCATCGCGAACCTCATGTGCCGCTTCTATGACGTCACAGGGGGAAGGGTGCTGCTCGACGGCATCGACATCCGCGAGCGGTCGCTCGAGTGGCTCCACTCGCGGCTGGGCGTGGTGCAGCAGGTGCCATGGCTCTTCGCCGACTCGATCGCCGCGAACATCCGCTTCGGGCGGCTCGACGCAACCGACAGCGAGGTGCAGGATGCGGCGGTGCGCACGGGCGCGTGGCGTTTCATCGAGGCGCTGCCGGAGGGCGCTGCGTTCCAGGTCGGTGAGGGCGGAGAGCGGCTGTCGCACGGACAGCGGCAGCTCGTGTCGCTGGCGCGCGCAGTGCTCGCGAATCCGGACATCCTCGTGATGGACGAGGCGACGAGCTCCGTGGATTCCGAGACCGAGCGCACCATCCAGTCCGCAATCGACACCGTGCTGCGCGACCGCATCGGGCTTGTGATCGCGCACAGGCTCTCGACGGTGCGCCGTGCGGACCGGATCCTGGTCATCGATCAGGGCCGCATCGTGGAGTCTGGCTCGCATGCCGAGCTCGTGCGCAAGGCAGGCGGTCGCTACCGGGCGCTCTACCTCGAGCAGTTCGTGCATGAGCGCGAGGATGCGTGCGTGGGCGCGGGATCGGTCGCCGGCGCTGCGGAGCCGGTGCGCGAGGCGTCCTGAGAGACCGATCGGGGCTGTGCGACGCCCGCGCGAGGCCCGCGGCTGGTGCGCCACGGGGCTAGCATCGCGCGCGCCCGATGCGCGCTCTGCGACGACTGCTGCTGGGGATCGCGCTGATCGCGGCAGCGGCCGCTGCGCTCGTGATGACGGACCAGTCGAGGGCGCCTGGTGGCGGCGCGGCCGCACGCAGGATTGCGATCATCCAGCTCTCGTCGATCAAGGCGCTCGAGGATGGCGCGCAGGGCGCCGCACGCGCACTCGAGAGGGCAGGATTCTCCGCAGCGAGCGGGAGCGTGATCGACCGCTTCAACGCGGAGGGCGACATCGGCACGCTGAACCAGATCGTGTCCGAGGTGGACTCGCGCGGATATGACCTCGTGGTCACGATCAGCACGCCCGTGACGCAGGCCTTCATGCGCGCCAACCGGCGCGGAGTGCCGACTGTGCTTGGCGTCGTGTCGTCGCCGCCCTCGCTCGGCGTCGCATACGGCGAGTGGACCGAGGGCGCGCGGCCGCGATGGATCACCGGTCTCGGGTCGCTGCAGCCGGTGGGCAGGCTCTTCGAGGCGGCCAAGCGCGCCAACCCTTCGGTGGCGCGGATCGGCGCGGTGTGGAACCCGGCGGAGCCGAACGCCGAGGCGAACGTGAGGCTCGGCCGCGAGGTGGCGGCGCGGCTCGGGATCGAGCTTGTCGAGGCCAACGCATCGAACCCCACGGAGGTGCTTCAGGCCGCTGCTACCGTGATGGCGCGCGGCATCGACGTGATGTGGCTGCTCGCGGACACCAACGTCATCGCAGCATCCAAGCCGCTGATCGCCGCAGCGACGGCGCGGAAGATCGCGGTCATCACCAACAATCCCGGACCGGAGGCGCGTGGTGCGGTGATCTCGATCGGGGCCGACTTCGCGCGCGTCGGCGAGCTCACCGGGGACATCGCGGTCGAGGTGCTGCGCGGGCGTTCACCGGACACCATCCCGGTAGAGCCGTGCATGCCGGAGGTGACTGAGGTCGATCCGGATGCGGGCCTGGCCATCGGTCCGCAGTGGGCCGGGCTTGCGGCCGTCGCATCCGAGCTCCGTGCGGTATCGGTGCCCGGGACCGGATCACCGGCGGGGGCCGACACGCCCGAGCCTGCAG
>VERO01000053.1 GCA_018882625.1 Phycisphaerales bacterium
GTGCAGGACCTACCGCCGGAGACGCGCGAGATCCAGCCGCATCCCAAGGGCATCGAGCTCGGCACGCTCCTTCAGATGATGAAGGACTACGAGGCCACCGAGAAGGGCACTCTGTACCAGTTCATGCAGGACCGCTTCTGCCGGGTCTCTGCGGCGACGGCGGGCAAGCTGTGCGAGACCATCGGCGTCACGAGCCGCAGGAAGGTCTCCGACATCGAGCCTCCGCTGGCGGAGAGGCTCTTCGAGCAGTTCCAGGAGGCGAAGCTCGCGCCGCCGCCCACCGACTGCCTCGCGCCCATCGGCGTGCGTCAGCTGCTCGCGGGCATGCTCAAGGGCGTGCGCGCCGAGTTCTACGCCGCGAGCACGCGCGAGCCCGAGGTCTACCGCGGGCGCCCGTTCCAGATCGAGGCGGCGATCGCCTTCGGAGGCGAGCTGCCCGCGGAGGAGACTGCGCGCGTCATCCGCTTCGCCAACCGCGTGCCGCTGCTCTTCCAGCAGAGCGCCTGCTCGAGCTTCAAGGCCGTCGTCGAGACTGGATGGCGCAACTACAGCCTGCAGCAGCCGCGCGGCGGACCGCCCGTGGGTCCGCTCGTCATCATGATCCATGTGGCGAGCGTGTGGGTGCCCTTCACGAGCGAGTCGAAGGAGGCGATCGCCGACTACGACGAGATCCGCAAGGAGATGCGCCTGGCGCTCATGGAGTGCGGCCGCAAGCTCGGCACCTACCTGCGCAAGCGCCAGCGCATGCGCCGCGAGGGAGAGCGCCGGGACATCTTCGAGCGCTACATCGGCGAGGTCGCCAAGGCGCTCAACTCGATCAATGGCGTCGACCCGCGCAAGGTGCATGATGCGCTGCTCAAGCAGGCACGCGAGCGCACCGCCGTCGCGGACCAGGTGCTCGACGAGGACGGCAAGGTCGTGAAGGACGAGCCCATCGACGAGGATGGCGTGATCATCGTGCCCGAGGCGTCGGTCGCCGCGCTCGGCGAGTCAGATGCTCCGCCGCCCATGCCCGCCCTCTCCGCTGCCGCAACCGAGCCCTCGCGCGTGCGCGCGCCCAAGGTCACGGCCGGCGCATCCAAGGGCGCAGCGAAGTCGCCAGCGCCGCGCGGTGCAGCCCGCCGCGGCGCCGGATCCTCCGAGCCGGGGCTGTTCTGAGTCTTCCAGGAGTCCACTGATGGCAAAGTCAAAGTCAGCCCGGCGCTCGTCCGCGGATCGTGACGCGGCCACCAAGGCCAAGATCGTGACGCTCGCCGACAGCGTGTCGCGCACGGCGCTCGCCGGCAAGGAGCCGCTGATCTCAGTGCCCACCCGCGCGCGCAGCAACACCATCTGGAACCGCAAGCGCGGGATCCTGCAGATGGGCGAGGCCGCGCAGGAGCGCACGCTCTTCAACCTCAACCAGGCGAAGAGCTTCATGCAGTCGATGCTGCACTCCGCATCCATCAAGGACCTGATCGAGGCGGACAAGACGCTGAGCCTCCGCGGAATGTTCTACAAGGGCCTGCACACCGTCGCGGGCACGAAGGAGAAGACCTTCGCGGACCAGGACGAGTCCGATGGCATCCTCGAGGACCTCGAGGTCTCGCTCAGCGCGCTGCGTGAGGAGCTCCACATCTTCGCGAAGAAGGCCGGCACGATGGTCGGCAACATCACGCTGGTCGACTCGGGCGACGAGATCGACTGCCGTCGCATGGGTTCGGGCGGCTATGCGATCCCGTCGATCGTCGAGCCCGACGTGATCGAGTTCAAGAAGTGCGACGCGAAGTTCGTGCTGCATGTCGAGAAGAACACGGTGTGGAGCCGCTTCAACGAGGACCGCTTCTGGGAGAAGCACAACTGCATCCTCACCGAGGGAGGAGGCCAGCCTCCGCGAGGCGTGCGGCGTCTCCTGCGCAGGCTGCACGAGGAGCTCAAGCTCCCCGTCTACTGCCTGCTCGACTGCGACCCGTGGGGGCACTACATCTACAGCGTGCTCAAGCAGGGCAGCATCTCGCTGGCCTTCGAGAGCGAGCGCCTGGCGATCCCCGACGCGAAGTTCATCGGCATCCGCGCCAAGGACTACCGCGAGTGCGGCCTCTCCGACGACGTGCAGATCGCGCTCAACGACACGGACATCAAGCGCGCCAAGGAGATCATGGCCTACCCGTGGTTCGAGGGCCACAAGGGCTGGCAGCGTGAGATCGAGGGGCTCCTGCGCAACGGCTTCAAGATGGAAGTCGAGTCGCTGATCACCAAGGACATCTCCTACGTGACGGAGACGTACGTGCCGCAGCGCCTCAAGGCCAAGGACTGGCTCGACTAGACCGGTCGGGCCGCTCGCCGGCGCCCGCGGCGACCGAGCCCTGCATGCCCGTCGCGGCCATGCGCCGTCACGCCGCGCGGCGGCGCTTCGACTCCATGCGCGCAGGCGACGGCAGCCGCGGCTTGCGCGCGAGGCCAAGCGCCACCATAGAGCGGATCACGAGCCAGCTCGAGTCGAACTGCCACCAGTGGAGTCCGTGCCGCGGGCTTGCCGGGAACGCGTGGTGGTTGTTATGCCATCCCTCGCCGAAGGCGAGCACGCCGAAGATCGGGTTGTTGCGGCTGTGGTCGCCGCTCTCGTAGGGGCGCGAGCCCCAGAGGTGGCACACGCTGTTGATGCTCCAGGTGATGTGGTGCACCAGCGCGATGCGCACGAGGCCTCCCCACAGCAGGCCCATCAGCGCGCCCACGCCCGCGGCCTGCCATCCATCCATTCCCAGCCGGCCCCACGCGAACCCGAGCACGCCTCCGACCACCGTCGGGATCGCAAGCCCAGCGAGGACGATGAGCATGAAGTTCGCGCTGAGGTGGCGCGACACCGGGTCGCGCATCAGGTCGGGCACGAGCCGGAAGCTCTCGGCATCCTGGCGGCCGCGCATCAGCCATCCCACGTGGGCGTGGGCGAAGGCCTGCAGCCATCCGCGAAGGCCTGGCTCCGCGCCGGCGTGCGGCGAATGCGGATCGTGCTCCTCATCGGAGTGCATGTGATGGCGGCGATGCGTCGCGACCCACCAGGTGACGGGTCCCTGCGCAGCCATCGAGCCGAGCGCGCCGATCGTCCACCGCACGGGCGCCGGAGTCTCGAAGGAGAGGTGCGTGAAGAGGCGGTGGTAGCCGATCGTGATGCCCATGCCGGTGAGCACGTACATCACGACCAGCAGCGCAAGGTCAGTGCCGTTGCACCACCCGCCCCACGTCAGCGCGATCGCGCCAAGGATCGCGAGGGGCGGCAGGATGACGGCCACGATGGTCCAGATCCGAACGAACAAGGGGGTCGCCAAGACGCGATGCTCCGGGGCACGGGGGGAGGCCGCGGGGCTTCGGCCACGCGGAGTGAGGAGGCAGCGCGCGGCACAGCTTCCTTACGACGAGTCAAAAGTGTATGCGATCTCGAACGGCGCCTTATCGGTCGCACGCGACTTTCCTGCATTTCGGGCACTTCCCTTCAGGCGGTGGCCAAGGGCACCGATCCTTGCGGCTATGTGCGGTACCTCGATGCGGACATGCCAATCGAGCGCAATGGGTCGGCTCCTGCGTGTGGCGGTTCTTGCGGCCGCGGTGTTCGCTCCCGCGGGGGATCCGCGGGCCGCAACGGCAGCGGGCTCGCGGGCCGTCGGCGCATCGACTGTCCCGCAGGTGCAGGCCTACCTCGAGTCCGAACGCCTGCTGAAGTCCTTCGTGCACAGCGCCTACCGCGGCGAGTGCTCGCAGCGCGACCTCCGGGAGGCCAGGGTTGCGCTCGAGTCGGCGCTGGAGGTGACGCTCGGGCGGCTTGAGGTCGCATTCGTGCCCGGAGACCGGCAGGCTGTCGATGAGGCGCGCGCCGCGTTCCGGCAGCAGATCATCCGGAGCCAGGAATGGGAGTACTTCGGTCCCGTCCCGCGCCCCGAGTGGGGCTGGTACCCGGACCGGGTGACGGAGAGCGAAGGCATAGCGCTGCGCATCGAGGATGGGGTGACCATCATCGAGAGCATGACCCCGGGCGTGCAGATCATGTGGCGCTGAGCGGCACAGGCCGCGTGCGCTGCGGGATCGCTACGCGTGAGTTGCGGTTCCGGGATGGCGCGTGCGCGGGGCCGCGATCCCGCCTGCGGAGGATGCTGATGCGCGGTCCGCGTTCCACTCGATCGCGAAGTCCGCACCGCGGCCAGGGGCCGGGTACACGACGATGCGCCCTCCATGCTCCTGCACGATGCGGTTGGCCACCGGGAGTCCGAGCCCCGTGCCGCCCTTCTTTGTGGAGATGTACGGGCGGAAGATCTCGCTGACGCGATCCGCAGCGACGCCCGGACCTGTGTCGATCACGTGCACGGTGCCGCTGGGCTCGAGCCGCAGGATGAGCTCGCGCGAGGCCGCAGGCACCTGCTCGAGCGCCTGCACGGCGTTGATCATGAGATTGAGCATCGCCTGCTTCAGCAGCGCCGCGTCGACATCCTGCATCACTGGAGCGTCAGGCGACTGCACGCGGATGATCACGCCGGAGGCCTGCGCCTGCGGCGTGAAGAAGTCCGCGAGTTCCGCGACCAGCTCGCGCAGGTCCGTGGGCTGCGCGTCGAGCTGCATGCGCCCGGCAAAGCGCAGGAAGTCCTCGAGGATGTCCTTGAGCCTCGCCGCCTCGCGCGCGAGCGCGTCGACGCGCCGCACGAGCCGTGCGGAATCCCCCTCGGTCAGCGGGGCATCGAGGATGTCCTCGCGCAGGAGCTGCGCGTTCAGCGCGACAGTGCTGAGCGGATTGCGGATCTCGTGCGCGAGCCCGTTGGCCATGTCGACCATCTCGCCGCGTCGCGTCGCCTCGATCGAGGTGCGCTCGGCGAGACGCGCGCGCGTCTCGCGCTTGCGAAGGGCCGCATACGACAGGAGCGCCGCAACGGCGGCGCCAAGCGCAAACGCGATCGCCTGATGAGTCACGCGGACGGGGCCGCCGCGCGCACGAGGCTGCGGGCGTACGTCGCGGACCAGCCCTTGGCGCCGACCTGCGCGCTGTAGATGACCTTCTCGCCGTCGCGCAGGGTCCGGAAGCCCTGGTCCTGCTCGATCACCGAGAAGTGGACGAAGATGTCCTGACCCTCCGGGCCGACGATGAAGCCGTACCCCTTACGGGCATCGAACCACTTCACCACACCCTCGATCTTCTCTAGCGACTGGGATTGCGGGGCCATTCAGGAGTCTCCATCCACGAGAGTTTCGGTGCACCCATATATGCAGGCGTACCGCTCGCCATGGGGGGATTGTGCGCCGGGTTCACCGGATGTGCAAGCGAGGTGTTCATTGGATGACGCATAATCCTCGATTGCACATCCGGTCGTGCCGAATGCGTGCTTATCAGTCGTCCCGGCGACCTCCACGGTCGCGTCCGCCGCCACCGTGCCGCCGTCCGCCGCCGCCGCCGCCACCGCCGTGGCGACGTCCGCCACCGCCATGTCCGCCGCCGTGACCGCTGTCGCTGCCGCCCTCGGCGCCCACGGTCACGCCCTCTGGCGGATCCATCAGCGCCTTGCGGCTGAGCTTGATGCGTCCGGTGTCGTCGACGTTGATGACCTTGACCTTCACCGAGTCGCCGACCTTCACGATGTCGGTGACCGTCTTGACGAATCCGTGCGCGAGCTCGGAGATGTGGCACATGCCATCGGTTCCGGGCGCGAGCTCGACGAACGCGCCGAACTCCTTGATCGACACGATGCGGCCCTCGTAGATCGAGCCGACCTTGATCTCGGCGCCGAGCGCCTCGACCTCGGCCCTCGCCTTCGCGCTCGCCTCGGCGTTCGCGCAGGCGATGAACACGGTGCCGTCCTCCTCCACGTCCACCTGCGCGCCGGTGCGCTCCTGGATGCCGCGGATCGTCTTGCCGCCAGGCCCGATCAGCTTGCCGATCTTGTCCGGGTCGATCTTCACGATCGTGATGCGCGGGGCGTGCGGCGCGATGTCCGGACGCGGCTGCGCGAGCACCTTCTCCATCTGGTCGATGAGGAAGAGGCGTCCCTCGCGAGCCTGCGCGAAGATCGTCGTGATCTCCTCGACCGACAGGCCGCGGGCCTTGAGGTCAAGCTGGATGCCGGTGATGCCCTCGCGGGTGCCGGAGACCTTGAAGTCCATCTCGCCGAAGAAGTCCTCCTCGCCGATGATGTCGGTCACGTGCGTGACGCGGCCGTCAGCGCTGGTGAAGCGACCCACCGAGATGCCCGCGCACGTCGCCTTGATCGGCACGCCTGCATCCATCAGCGCGAGGCATCCGCCGCACACGCTCGCCATGCTGGACGACCCGTTGCTCTCGGTGATCTCGCTGGTGAGGCGCACGGTGTAGGGGAAGTCCTCGGGCGACGGCAGGATCGCCATGAGCGAGCGCTCGGCGAGCGCGCCGTGCCCGATCTCGCGGCGGCCGGGGCCCGTGATGCGTCCGGCCTCGCCGGTGCAGAAGGGGGGGAAGTAGTAGTGCAGGTAGAACTTCTTGGCGTACTCGGGGAGCAGGCCGTCGACGATCTGCTCGTCCTTCACGGTGCCGAGCGTGCACGTGACGATCGACTGCGTCTCGCCGCGCTGGAAGAATGCGCTGCCGTGAACGCGCGGCAGCAGGCCCACCGACATGTCGAGCGCGCGGATCTGCGTGAGCCCGCGGCCGTCGGCGCGCGTGTGCTTCTCCGCCACCAGGTAGTGCGTGATCTTCTTCTCGAGGATGCGCAGCGCCTCCTTCGCCTCGCGCGCGCGGCGCTCGGCCGCGACGTGGTCGGTGTAGGAGAGGCCCGCGGGGATCGCGAAGAACGACTCGAGGCACCACTTCTTGACGCGGTCCACCTCGTCGTTGCGCGCCTGCTTGCCGTGGATCTGGCGTGCCTTGAGGAGCTGGTCGTACGCCTTCTCCTTGACGAGCGACATCACGTCGGCCGAGGGCACCACCGGATCGCCCATCTTCGGGGCGGGCGCGTTGCTCTTGGCGCGCAGCTCGCTGATGAGCGCCAGGATCGGCTTGATGCCCTGCTCGTAGCCGAAGCGGATCGCCTCGACCATGTCGGCCTCGGAGATCTCCGCGGCGCCGACCTCGATCATGTTGATGCCGTCGGCGTGGCCGGAGAGCACCAGGTCGAGGTCGCTGAACTCCAGCTGCGCCTGCGTCGGGTTGATCGCGAAGGTGGGCTGGTCGTCGATGTAGATGCGCGCCACGCGCACGGTCGCGATCGGGCCCTGGAAGGGCGCGTCGGTGAGGCTGAGCGCTGCGCTCGCTGCGGTGCAGGCGAGCACGTCGGAGTCGTTCTGGCCGTCGTGCGAGAGCACGAGCGCCTGGAGCTGGATCTCGTCAATGAAGCCCTCGGGGAAGAGCGGACGGATCGGGCGATCCATCATGCGCATCGTGAGGATCTCCTTCTCGCTCGGCGGGCCTTCCTTCTTGCGGAATCCTCCGGGGAACTTGCCGCCCGCGGGCGCCTTCTCGCGGTAGTCGCAGGTCAGCGGGAAGAAGTCGATGCCCGCGCGCGGGTTGGCGCGCACGGCGGTGGCGAGCACGACGGTCTCGCCGTAGGTCGCCATCACGGCGCCGCTGGCGAGCTTGGCGACCTTGCCGGTCTCGAGGCGCAGCGTGCGACCCCCGATGGTGCCTTCAACGAAGGTGTGGATCTTCTGGGACATGTGAGTTGTTGCCTTTCTTGGCGTGCCTCAATTGGGTGAGGCGAGATGTGAAAGGCCCGTCCCCGTCGGAGGCAGAGGGCACGGTGCGGTCGATGGGTGGATGCGCCTGCGCGCAACCCCGCGAACGACGGCAACGTGCCGACTGCCCGCCCGGGGCGGGCCGAGAGCGACCTACTTGCGCAGGCCGAGCTTCTTGACGATGTCGTTGTAGCGCTCGCGGTGGTGCTCTGCGAGGTAGCGGAGCAGCCGGTTGCGGCGTCCGACCATCAGCAGCAGGCCACGGCGACCCGCGTGGTCCTTCGCGTGGGCCTTGAAGTGGTCCTGCAGCGAGTTGATGCGCTCGGTGAGGACGCCGATCTGCACTTCAGGACTGCCCGAATCGGTGGGGTGCCTGCGGTGGTTCGAGATGACGCTGGACTTGACTGTGGCTGAGATCATGAGTGGTATGTGCTTGTCCGGACAACCCTTCCCGGTTGCCCTTCGGTGCTTCAGTGGTGAATCGACCAATGTACGGGTCGTGCCGGGGATGGTCAACTGCCTGACTCGTGCTCACGAGGCACCCTATCCTGCGTTCGCCATGACCTCGCCGACCTCCTCCGGACCCGCATCCACTGGATCTGCCCCCACATCCACTCGGCCCGCGGGCCTGAAGGCGGCTGCTGATGAATATCGGGCGTTGGCGGCGCGCATCGAGCAGGGTGGAGGTCCATCTGGCGCCGAGCGCCAGCATCGCCACGGCCGGCTGACTGCGCGCGAGCGCATCGAGCGGCTGCTTGACCCTGGTGCGCAGCTTCTCGAGACGGGCTTGATGTACGCCTGGAACATGTACCGCGAGTACGGGGGTGCCCCTGCGGCCGGCGTGGTGACGGGAATCGGCCAGGTGCAGGGCAGGCTCTGCATGATCATCGCCAACGATGCCACCGTGAAGGCAGGCGCGTTCTTCCCGATGACCTGCAAGAAGATCATCCGCGCGCAGGAGATTGCCCGTCGCGCGCGGCTTCCGCTCATCTACCTCGTCGACAGCGCCGGCGTCTTCCTGCCCCTGCAGGAGGATGTGTTCCCCGACACCGACGACTTTGGCCGCATCTTCCGCAACAACGCGGTGATCTCGGCCGATGGCATCCCGCAGTACGCCGCCATCATGGGCAACTGCGTCGCCGGCGGCGGATACCTGCCGGTGCTCTGCGACACCCTGCTGATGACCGAGGGCAGCGGCCTCTACCTCGCGGGCCCGGCACTCGTGAAGGCGGCGATCGGGCAGGAGGTCTCGAGCGAGGATCTCGGCGGTGCGCAGATGCATGCGCAGATCTCCGGCACGATCGACTTCCGCGAGACCGACGATCCGGCGTGCATCGAGCGGCTGCGGAGGCTGATGCAGGCGAGTGCGAGCGCACCGCTCGCGGCCGTCCCGCCCTGCGAGTCGTGCGAGCCTGCGCGTGCGGCGGCGGACATCTACGCGGTGTTCCGCAACGAGCCAGGGTCGCAGTACGACATGGTGGAGCTGATGCGGTGCGTGGTCGACGCGGACTCGCTCGACGAGTACCGCGCCGAGTACGGCGGTTCGATCGTGTGCGCGTATGCGCGCATCGGCGGTTTCCCGTGCGGCATCGTCGCCAACCAGCGCAAGCTGTCCACGCGCCGCATGCCAGGCGGCAAGGCCGGCCCCACGACGGCGATGGGCATGCCTGCCGTCATCTACGACGACAGCGCCGACAAGGCCGCGCGCTTCATCATGGACGTGAACCAGCGCCGCATCCCGCTGCTCTTCGTGCACGACACCACGGGCTTCATGGTGGGCCGCGACAGCGAGCAGGGTGGCATCATCCGCTCCGGCGCGAAGATGGTGAACGCCATGAGCAACTCCATCGTGCCCAAGATCGTGCTTGTGGCCGGTGGCTCCTACGGGGCAGGCAACTACGCGATGTGCGGCCGCGCGTTCGATCCGTTCATCACATTCGCGTGGCCCGGCGCCAGCTGCAGCGTGATGGGCGCGGCGCAGGCCGCGAACACGCTGCTGCAGATCGATCTCGCCGCACGCGAGCGCAAGGGCGAGACGGTCGACGACGCCATGCGCGCGCAGCTGCTCGCGGCGATCACCGCGAGCTACCGCGAGCAGCAGGACATCCTCTACGGCGCCAGCCGCGGGTGGGTGGACCGCATCATCGAGCCCGAGCGCACGAGGGACGAGCTCATCATGGCGCTGCGCTGCGCAGCGCAGGCGCCCGTCAACGGCACCTTCCGCACCGGCGTGCTCCAGACGTGAGGCTGCGGATGCGCAGCGGCGAGCCTGCGGCGCCGTCGCACGCGTTCCTCGCCCAACCCGACCTACGCATGCAACTGCCCACGCGAATCCTTGTGGCCACGAGCAACCCCAAGAAGGTCGACGAGATCCGCGGTGCGCTCGAGCCGCTGGGCATCGAGGTCGTGTCACTCGCCGATGCCGGGCACACCGGAATCCCGGAGCCTGACGAGACTGAGCGCACCTTCGCGGGGAACGCCCGGCTGAAGGCCATCGCGTACGCGAAGGCAACCGGCCACACCGTGCTCGCCGACGATTCGGGGCTCGAGGTCGACGCGCTCGGCGGCGAGCCTGGCGTCGACAGCGCCATCTGGGCGGGCACCGAAGGGGACCGTGCCGCGCGCGATGCGCGCAACAACGCCAAGCTTGTGGCCGCGCTGCGCGGAGTGCCGGCGCACGCGCGCGCCGCACGCTTCGTGTGCACCATGTGCGTGGCGTCACCCGATGGCACGGTGCTCGCCGAGTCGCGCGGCAGCGTCGAGGGATCCATCGTCGACGAGCCCCGCGGCGCGAACGGGTTCGGCTACGACCCGCACTTCCTCGTGCGCACGCTCGGTCGCACGACCGCCGAGCTGCAGCCCCACGAGAAGAACGCGATCAGCCACCGTGGGCAGGCATCGCGGGAGATCGCCCGCCTGCTCGCAGGACGCGCATGATCAGCCAGATGGTGGCGATGGCGCCAAAGGTCACGGCGACCGCCACCTCGCCCAGCGAGTCCACGAGCGCAAGCTGCGCGCTCGCCGCGTCCAGCCCGCCCTCGAATCCGGTGCCTGCGATCACCTGCGCGGAGAGCGCCATGCCCGCCTCGCGGAACCCGACGCGCCCGAGCGGGCCGAGGCTGGCGAGCGAGCCGGCGGTGCACACCACCAGCGATCCCGCGTAGTCGAGCGGTATGCCCACAATGTCCGCCGCGATGAAGGTGCGCAGCGACAGTCCGAGGAAGTCCGCGACGCGGATCGCTGTGGCCTTGTAGAGCGTCGGTCCCTTGGCCACAGCGGCGGCCAGCGGACCGATGCCGCGGATGCGCTGCAGCGGGATGCAGATGGCCTGGCCCATCAGCGTGAACACGGCGGACCCGATCACCATCACCAGAATGAGCGCTCCAGGCGAGGTGACTCCGGCCACCAGGGCGACCCCTGCGGCCGCCGTGGGGCCGAGCACGCTCGCCAGCATCACGGTGAACCATGCGGCGATCTGCATCGCGCGCAGGCGGTCGACGCGCAGGTGGTACGCGATGCGCTCGAGCATGCCTAGGCGCAGCGGCGCGAAGTTGCCGAGCGTCGCGGCAGCGTTGACGCCCTGCAGCGCCATGAATCCAGGCCGCGACTGGTCGGAGCGCAGCACCGCGGGGCACGCGACATGGAAGGCCCATCCGTTCAGGACCATCGACAGCACCGACAGCGCTAGGAGCGCCGACAGCTTGCCTGCGCCTGCACCTGAGA
>VERO01000332.1 GCA_018882625.1 Phycisphaerales bacterium
CCGCAAGGTGCGTGACGTGGCGGCCCACAGCCGCGACGCTGCCGACCACCTCGTGCCCGGGCACCAGCGGATATGCCGAGATGCCCCAGTCGTCGTCGACCAGGTGCACATCGCTGTGGCAGATGCCGCAGTGCGAGATGGCGACCTCGATGTCGTGGTCACCAAGCGGAAGCGGCGCGTAGTCGAAGGGCTCAAGCGCGCCGCGTGCCGCGTGCGCCGCGAAGGCATGGAATGTCTCAGGCATGCGCGAAGGCTACGCCGTCCACGCGGCGACTGCCGCTCACACCGCGACGGTGCGCAGGTCGTGGGCGATGTCGAAGGCGGCGCTCGTCTTGGCCTTCACCTCGTCGACACTCACGCCGGGCGCGAGCTCGGTGAGGCAGAACCTGCGCGTCTTGGGGTCCATCACCATCACGCACAGCTCAGTCATGATCATGTCGACGACGCGCTTGCCGGTCAGCGGCAGCGTGCACTGCGGGATGATCTTGGGGTCGCCCTTCTTGTTCGTGTGCTCCATCGTCACGATGCGGCGCTTCACGCCCGCGACGAGGTCCATCGCGCCGCCCATGCCCTTGACGAGCTTGCCGGGCACCATCCAGTTGGCGAGGTCGCCGTCCTGCGAGACTTCCATCGCGCCGAGGATCGCGAGGTCGATGTGGCCGCCGCGGATCATGCCGAAGCTGTCGGCGCTCGAAAAGAAGGAGTGCCCGGGGACGCCGGTCACCGTCTGCTTCCCTGCGTTGATGAGGTCGGGATCGACCTCCGACTCGCTGGGGAAGGGCCCCATCCCGAGCAGGCCGTTCTCCGACTGCAGCCACACGGTCATGCCCGCAGGCACGTAGTTGGCGACGAGCGTCGGGATGCCGATGCCGAGGTTGACGTAGAAGCCGTCCTTGAGTTCGCGCGCGGCGCGTGCGGCGATCTGGTTGCGGTCAAGTGGCATGGTCGGATCCTAGTGCTCGGGGTGCCGCGCGGCGTGCAGCGTCGTCGCCTGCGAGAGTTCCGTCGTCGCGGCGGCGCTGGGCCAGCGGGCCAGCCGAAGGTCAGTCGCCGAACTGGATGCCCTGCGCCAGCGGCAGGTCGGTGCCCCAGTTGATGGTGCACGTCTGCCGGCGCATGTAGCTCTTCCACGAGTCGCTGCCGGACTCGCGGCCGCCGCCGGTGTCCTTCTCGCCGCCGAACGCGCCGCCGATCTCCGCGCCGCTCGTGCCGATGTTGACGTTGGCGATGCCGCAGTCGCTGCCGCCGTGCGAGAGGAACCGCTCCGCGGTGCGCACGCTGTCGGTGAAGATCGCGCTCGAGAGGCCCTGGTCCACGCCGTTCTGCAGCGCGATCGCCTCATCGAGGCTGCGCACCGGCATCACGTAGAGGATCGGCGCGAAGGTCTCCTCCTTCACGATCGCGGGGACGGTCCCGTGCGGCACGCGGATGATGGTGGGCTCCACGAAGTGGCCGCCGCGTGCCTTCTGGCGGTCGATGCCCTCGGTGCCGCCGCACACCACCGTGCAGCCCTCGGACTTGGCGGTCTCGATGGCTGCGCGCATGCCGTCGACGGCCTTCGCGTTGATGAGCGGCCCCATGAGCGTCTTCGCGTCGAGCGGGTCGCCGATCGGCACCGACCCGTACGCCTTGGCGAGCTTCGCGACGATGTCGTCCACGATCGACTCGTGCACCAGCAGCCGGCGCGTCGTGGTGCAGCGCTGGCCGGCCGTGCCGACCGCACCGAACAGCACGGCGCGCGTCACCATCGTCATGTCCGCATCGGGCATCACGATGATCGCGTTGTTGCCGCCGAGCTCGAGCAGCGTGCGCCCGAGGCGCGCACCGACCACCTCCGCTACGCGGCGGCCCATGCGGCACGATCCGGTTGCGCTGATGAGCGGGATGCGGCGGTCCGCGATCATCGGCTCGCCGACCTCGGTGTCGGTCCCGATCACCAAGCAGAAGACGTCCGCCGGGTCAAGCGGTGCGCCATGGACTGTGCCCGTCGGCCGGAAGATGTCCTGCGTGCGCATCACCTCGCGCGCGATCTCGTTGCTGGCGATCGCCACCAGCGGCGTCAGCAGGCTTGGCTTCCACAGGTTCACGTCGCCACACACGGCGGCCACCATCGCGTTCCAGGCCCACACCGCGCAGGGGAAGTTGAAGGCCGTGATGATGCCCACCGTCCCGAGCGGGTGCCACTGCTCGTACATGCGGTGGCTCGCGCGCTCGCTGTGCATCGACAGTCCGCAGAGCTGCCGCGACATGCCGACGGAGAAGTCGGCGATGTCGATCGCCTCCTGCACCTCGCCGAGTCCCTCGGCGCGGATCTTGCCCATCTCCAGCGACACGAGCTCGCCGAGCGGCTCCTTGTGCGTGCGGAACGCCTCGCCGATGCGGCGCACGATCTCGCCGCGCTTGGGCGCGGGCAGCATGCGCCAGTGCGCGAACACGGCATTGCACCGCTCGACCGCGGCGTTGAGTTCCGCGCGTGAGGCGAGCTTCACCGTGGCGAGCGGCTTGCCGGTGGCGGGATCGTCCGTCACGACGTGACCCGTCGGCGCTGCCGTGCCCGAGGCGGGGGG
>VERO01000054.1 GCA_018882625.1 Phycisphaerales bacterium
GGTCCCGTGGTCGCGTGGATGGTCGTGCTCGCGCCCGGAGCGGCGGCATGGATCGCCGCATCCCTGGCACGATCGGTCCAGTTGGGATTGGCGGCCGGCGTGGGGGTTGTTGCGGCCGCCCTCATGTGGGCGATTGCCGCATAGCCGGCAAGGTGCACCCGGGCGGAGTGGAGGCCTCGGGAGCGGACTCAGTCGTTGCGGCCGATCGCAATCAGCCTCAGGAACTCCTCGCGTGTCGCGAGGTTCTCGAGGAACACGCCCGTGAGCCGGCTGGTCGTGGTCCAGGCGCGCGGCTGGTGCACACCGCGGTAGCACATGCAGAAGTGGCGAGCCTGGATGACAACGGCCACGCCCAGCGGCTGCAGGTGCTCCTGTATCGCATTGGCGATCTGCGCCGTGAGCTTCTCCTGCACCTGGAGGCGCTTGGAGTAGATCTCCACCACCTTGGCGAGCTTCGAGAGGCCCACGACCTTGCCGTCCGGGATGTAGGCCACGTGGGCCTTGCCCACGAAGGGCACCATGTGGTGTTCGCAGTGGCTCTGCAGGTCGATGTCCGTCAGGAGCACCATCTGGTCGTACCCGTCGACCTCCTTGAAGGTCCTCCCGAGGCTCTCCGCAGGGTCCATCGAGTACCCGCGAAAGTGCTCATGCATCGCCTTCACCACACGCTTGGGGGTGTCGAGCAGGCCCTCGCGGTCTGGATCCTCGCCGATAAAGCTCAGCAGGGCGCGCACGTGGGCCATCGCCGCCTTCATCGCCTCGGGATTCTGCTCGGGACTCTGCATGGACGGGCGAGCATACGCTATGTCCCCCGTCAGGGCATCGCGAGGCGCCACTCCGGCAGCCTCGGTTGCCACCGGAACGTACGGCGCGCGCGCCGAGGAGCACACCATGTCCACTGAGGCAGCTGTCAAGGGTCGCCGGTCGCTCGTCACCATTGGGGTCGGTTCCCTCATCGTGATTGCCGCACTGGTGCTCGCGGTCGTGCTGTCGGTCGACTTCGCGGCGGCACGCGTGATCGGTTCGCAGGGAACATCCGTGCTCGGCACGAAGACTTCCGTCGGCGGCGCGCACATCGCGCTCCTTGGAGGCACGAGCAGCGTGAGCGGCTTGCGCGTGGCGCAGCCCGCCGGATTCGGCGAGGGTGACATGCTGGCGCTCGACCGCACATCGGTCACGGTGCGTCTGCCCGCACTCCTGGGTGAGCGGGTCGAGATCGACGAGGTCTCGCTCACGGGCCTCAAGGTCGCGCTTGTGGGCAAGGACGGCACTCTCAACCTCCAGAAGGTGGCGGAGAACGTGCAGAAGTCGATGGCCGGCACGGGCGCGAAGCCCGCGCCCAAGGACGAGAAGGCGGGCACCGAGGTGCTCATCCGCAGGCTTGTCGTCAGCGACATCGACGTGACGGCCACCGGGATGGGCATGACGGTCACGGGCAATCCGGTGAAGGTGCGGATCCCCAACATCACGCTCGAGAACGTGAGCAGCGCCAATGCGGAGGACTCCATCACCTCCGAGATCACGAGTCAGGTGCTTCAGTCCGTGGTCGCGGGCGTGCTCAAGTCCAATGTGGAGGGGCTGAGCGATACGGCGCTCGCGGGGCTGAACTCAGCTGGCGGCACGCTCAACGCGGCGATCGAGCAGTTCAGCGAGACCGCGAAGGTGGCCGCCGCGAAGCTATCCGAGGGACTCAAGGGAGCCACGAAGGGTCTCGAAGGCGCCGGCGAGAAGGCCACCAAGGGCGTCGGTGAGCTCGGCAAGGACTTGAAGGGCATCCTCGGCGGCAAGAACGGGCCGGCAGGATCGTCCAACTGACGGGGCGCCGCACGCGCCCGTATGCGATTCGCGTCGGTGGCCTACCGCGCACGCCGGCGAGGCGCGCTCGCCTGTCCGAACCAGTGCGCCCACCACGCCAGGTACTCGTGCAGCCTGTGCAGCCGCAGGTCGGGTGGACCCATGCGGCTGAGGCCGTGGCTGGCCTCTGACGGGTAGCGCACGAACCTGCACGGTACGCCTTGCGTCACGAGCGCGGCGTGCACCTGCTCGCCTTGCTCGATGTTGCAGCGCAGGTCTCCCGCGCTATGGATGATGAGCATCGGCGTGCGTACGCCCTTCATGTGGGCAATGGGCGACGCGCGCCAGAGTTCCTCGGAGCGATGCCACGGCATGCCGCGCCAGTACTCGCCGGGGACCTCGGGATAGTCGCTATTGCCGGCGTGGCTGATCAGGTTCGAGACGCAGCGGTCGGTGACCGCCGCACGGAAGCGCCTGTCGTGCGCGACCGCCCAGTTGGTCATGTATCCGCCGTACGACCCGCCCATGATGCCCATGCGGGTGCGGTCCGTGCTCGGGTCGCGCTGCATCGCGTCGGCGACCGCCTTGACGTCGGTCCAGTCCTTGGTGCCCCACGCACCACGGATCGCGGCGCAGTGCGCACGCCCGTAGCCCTTCGATCCGCGCGGATTCGGGTACCAGACGGAGTGGCCTGCCGCGGCCATGACCTGCAGCTCGTGGAAGAAGACGTTGCCGTACTGCGCGTGCGGGCCGCCATGGATCGAGAGGATTGCCGCATGGCGCTTGGGTGCGCGGGCCGCGACCGGCGGGCGCATCACCCAGCAGTGCACGGCGCTCCCGTCGCGCGTCCTGATCCACCGTTCCTCCGGCATCGAAAGGTCAAGCTCGTCGACCAGCGAGTCATTGAGCGTGGTGAGCGTGCGCACCGGGAACTCCACGCCCTCGATGGTGGCGACCGCGACCTCGGGCGGCTCGCACGGTGACGTGCGCACCACCGCCAGGCGCTGCCCGTCGCGCGAAAGGGCGTGTGCCGAGAACGAGTGCTCTGCACCCCTGGGGGTATGGAGCCTGACGCGCATCTCGCCGCGGCGCATCGCATGCCCGGTGAGCGCGGCATCCACGTCGACGCTGGCGATGTGGCCTGACCCGTTCCAGCCGATGCGCGCGAGCACGCTCCGGGCGTCGGGCATCCACACGAATGCAGGCGCGAATGATGCGTCCGTGGTGTCGCCGAGCGTGGCGGCCATCAGGCACACGTCAGTGCCCGCCGTGGCGCACTCGACGATGCCCGTGGTGAGATCGAGCGCCCAGAGCTCAAGGTTCTCAGGCGAGTAGAGGCCCTCATGCCCGCGGCGGCCTGCCCACGCGATGCGCGAACCGTCGGGACTCCATGCGACGGCCGTCTTGGGACCCTCGGGCAGCCCGCGCAGCTCGATGTCGCGCTCGACCTTCACCCCGCGCTCTCCGACGCCGAGGATCCTGAGCTCGCTCCGCGCCGGCTCGAGCAGCGCCTTGGGCGAACGGTTCGTGGAGATCACGATGGCGCCGCCGTCCGGAGACCAGTCGAAGCTGAAGGTGCCCATCGTGTCCTTGGCGTCGATCACGCCGACAGCGCCAGTGCGCAGGTCGATCAGGTGGAGGGCGTGCCGTGCGGCGCCGAAGTAGCCGTCCCCGTCGAGCCGGTACCACGGGTCCGCGATCTCCATGGGCGGCGTCGAGCGGTGCTGCCGGGCGCGTGCCTTTGCGGCGTCGGCGGTGCGATCCGCCGGCGTTGCCCGGAACGAGAAGGCGATGCGCATGCCGTCCGGCGACCAGCGGATGTCTCCGAACTTGCCTGCCGGCACCTTGGTGAGTGCGCGCGCAGCGCCGGCCTGTCCCCGCGATCCGAGCCGCATGAGCATCAGCTGCGGATGCCCTGAGGTCCTGGCGCGAATGAACGCGATGGATGTGCCGTCGGGCGACCACCGCGGCGACGAGTCGCGCGGGCCTGGGGTCAGGTAGCGGGTGGACGCACGTGCGCCGGTGCCCACGATCGCGATCCGCGTGGCGTAGGTGGATGCAGTGTCGGTGCGGCGTACCGTGAAGAGCACGTGCGAGCCGTCTGGCGACATCTGCGCCTCGCCGGGCACGGCAATGCGGAGCAGGTCCTCAGGCGTGATGCAGCGGCCTCGGGGACCGCGGGCGGTGCGCGATGATGCGCGCATGGAGCGTGAGGCTGTTCGGCCAGCGCGCAGTGCGCGCGCGGACCCTGACGTGGACGTCGTGCGGCGGGGCATCCCGCGATCGTAGATGCGTGCCGCGAATCGCGGGACTGCGGGAATGCCCGAACGCACGCGCGTCAGGCCGTGCGTCGCTCGCCCGACTCGACGTACACCGCAGCCACGACGTCGCCCATCACGTTGACGACCGTGCGGCCCATGTCGAGGATCCTGTCAACGCCGAGGATGATGGCCAGGCCAGCGGGAGGCACGCCCACCTGCGCCATGACCAGCATGAGCAGCGGCAGCGATCCGCCTGGGATTCCCGCAGCGCCCACCGACGTCACGACGCACAGGAGCACCACGAGGAACTGCTGCGCGAGCGTGAGCTCAATGCCGAAGATCTGCGCCACGAAGAGCACGACGCATCCCTCGAAGAGCGCCGTGCCGTTCATGTTGATGGTGGCGCCGAGCGGAAGCACGAAGCCCGCGACAGCCGGCCGGATGCCGAGGTCGCGCTCGGCAGTGCGGATGGTCGTGGGGAGGGTGGCGCTGCTCGAGCTGGTCGAGAACGCGGTCACCATGAGCGGTATGCATGACTTCAGCGTCGCGAACCCGCCGCGACCCGTCAGCGCACGGATGAGCGCGGGGTACAGGATCAGCATCTGGATCAGGTAGCACCCGATCACGACCCCCACGTACATCGCCAGCTTCCCGAGCAGCTGCAGTCCGAATCGCTCGACGACGACGAAGATCAGGCAGAAGACGGCGATGGGTGCCAGCCTCATCGCAAGCCCCACGATCGCGATCATGGCATCGGCCACGATCTCGAGTGCGGATGCCGCGCGCTCGCGTCGGTCCGGCGCCATCGCCGAGAGCCCGAACCCCGTGAGGAGCGCCAGCACGATGAGGGGAAGCATCTGCAGCTGAGTGACGGCGCCCAGGATGTTGCGCGGCAGCACCGCATCGAGGATCTGCGTGATGCGGACGCGCAGCGTCACAGGCTCGGCCGCCTGCGATGCCGTCTCGATGCGGGCCACATCGCCCGAGAACGCGGACATCAGCTCGTCGCGCACAGCAGGGTCGAATCCCTCGCCGGGCCCGATCATGCGCATGGCCGTCACACCGAGCACCGCGGAGAGGCACATCGTCACCGCGAAGCAGCCGAAGGTGCGCATCCCCATCCGGCCGAGCGCGGCCGGGCTCGCGATGCGCGCCACACCTGCGGCGATCGACGCGAACACCAGCGGCACCACCACGATGAAGAGCAGCCTGAGGAAGATCTGGCCGGCCGGATAGGCCACGGCGTCCGTCAGGCCATCAAGGATGCCGACAGCATCGGGAACGCGCGTGCGGAGCTCATGCGCGCCAAGCCCAGCGAGCGTGCCACCCACGAGCCCGACCATGATCGCCCTGTGGTGTCCGGGCGCTGACGCCATGGTTGGAGGCTAGCGATCCGTCCCCGTGCCTGCCGCCGGCGCAGGGACGGGAGCGCGTGCGCGTACATTCCCGCGCATGCCATGGCTTCGGTCCCTCTCGGAAGGCGACCTGCGCGCGATGACCTCCGGCCGGGCCGGCGAGACTCGGCTCGGTGAGGTGCTGCGGACGTGCGACGGCAGGGGACGCCTCCCGCCGGGCACGCGGATCGCCGTGCTCGGCGTCCCGGAGGATGTGGGCGTCCGCGCCAACCTCGGTCGGCCTGGCACACGTCGCATGTGGCGTGAGGCGCTTCGCGCCCTGGCGCACATGCAGGCCAACGCCACGATCGATGCGTCGCGGATTGCGGTGATGGGCGCCGTGGACGTGCGCGACATCCAGTGCCGAGGCAAGGCTGCGGACCGCGCGCTCGCCGCCGCTCGCGGTGAGGCGTCGGCCGGTGGCCGCCGCGCCGCGCGCGCTGCAGAGTCGGCGGCCGCGTCGCTGGCGCAGCTGCGGGAGCTGTGCGCGGAGGTCGATGGCCGGGTCGAGTCCGTCATCGGCGAGGTCCGTGACGCAGGTGCGGTGCCCATCGTGGTCGGGGGAGGCCACAACAATGCGCTCGGCATCATCTCCGGATGCGCGAAGTCGGCCGGGCGCGCCATGGGCTGCGTCAACGTGGACCTGCATGGGGACCTGCGTGCGATGGAGGGGCGCCACTCGGGCAACCCCTTCACCTATGCGCTGCACGGCGGCCTGCTCGAGCGCTACGCCGTGATCGGGCTGCAGGAGTGCACCGCGAACGGGGCGGTGCTCGATGCGCTGCGCGACCCGCGCATGCGCGCGCTCACGCTCGATGCGATCGTGCGCGGCGAGACCGACCTGGCGGGGAGCATCGATGCCGCGGTGACGCATGTGGGAGGAGGCCCCGCGACCATTGAGCTCGACATCGACTGCGTGTCGGGAGCGCCCGCGAGCGCGACTGCGGCGAGCGGGCTCTCGCCGCGCGAGCTGCGCATGTGCGCCGCGAGGCTTGCGCGCGAGCTCGATGTGCATGCGGCCCACATCGCCGAGGGTGCCCCTGCGCTGGGCACGTGGCCGGAGGGGATGCTGGCCAAGCTCGTCGCCGAGCTCATCTGCGACATCGCCAAGGGCGTATGCGCCCGTCATGCGTGATGAGCGACGCTGCGCTGCGCATCGGCATTGACCTCGGCGGCACGAAGATCGCCGCATGCGCGCTCGAGGGTGACCGCGAGATCGGCCGACGCCGCGTGCCCACGCCACAGGGCGACTATGCCGCAACGGTCGAGGCGCTGTGCTCGCTGGTGGAGTCGCTCGAGCGTGACATCGGCCGCACAGGTACGGTGGGGATCGGCCACCCCGGCAGCGTGTCGCCACGCACCGGTCTTCACCGGAACGCAAACTCGACGTGCCTGAATGGTCACGACCTGTGCGGCGACATCGCGCGCCGCCTCGGACGGGACGTGCGCTGCGCCAATGACGCCGACTGCCTCGCGCTGAGCGAGGCGGCCGATGGCGCAGGTGCGGGTGCGCGCTGCGTCTTCGCGGTCATCCTCGGCACCGGCGTCGGTGGCGGCATCGTGGTCGACGGGCGCGTCATCAGCGGTCCGAGCCGGATCGGCGGCGAGTGGGGTCACAACCCGATGACGGGCGAGCCCGATGCGGAGCTGCGCGCGCGGCCGTGCTACTGCGGCCGGTGTGGATGCATCGAGCAGTTCCTGTCAGGTCCTGCGATCGAGGCGGAGTACGCGCGCACTGCGGGCCGCGCGCTCCCGCTCGCAGGCATTGCGGCACAGGGAACCGACCCGAACGCGCGCGCAGCCATCGACCGCATGATCGGCAGGCTCGGTCGCGCGCTTGCGGTGGTGTGCAACATCGTGGATCCGGATGCCATCGTGCTCGGCGGTGGCGTGAGCAACATGGCCGATCTCTACACGCGACTTCCGGACGCGATCGCCGCGCACGTCTTCGGCGACGCATTCGCGACGCCGGTGCGTCAGGCGAGGTTTGGCGACGCTTCGGGCGGGAGGGGCGCAGCGCGGCTCTGGGACGCGCCTCGGGGCGCGTAGCGCGCGGTGGCCATCGCGGCGAGGTAGTCAGGCTCGATCGAGCACGGCTCGCCGCAGATCTGCTGCGCCACAATCTCGCCCGTCACCGGACCCAGCGTCATCCCCATCATGGCGTGGCCAGTGGCGACATAGAGGCCGGGCGTGTTGGGCGCCCATCCGATCACGGGCATGCCGTCCGATGTGCATGGCCGGTAGCCCGCCCAGTCCGACACCGCGCGTGCCTCGTCGACGCCGCGCAGGTACCGGCGTGCACCCGCCGACAGCATCGCCAGCCGCTGGCGCATCCAGGGGAGGCCGAGTGGACCGATCTCGAGAGTGCCTGCCAGCCGGAGCTGCCCGCCGGTCGGCGTCGACATCGGCGTCACGGCGACGAAGGTCTCGTGCAGCACGCATCCCGTGCGCGGCAGCACGGGAACGCCCTCAAGCTGCACGTGGTACCCGCGTGCGCCCTGCATCGGGATGTCCAGGCCTGCCGTGCGGGCAAGCCCGCTGCTCCAGACGCCCGCGGCCATCACGACGACATCGGCAGGCACCACCTCCGACGGCGCATCGGGATGCGGGCGCGCCAGCCGCACGCCGCGCGCGCGTCCCTGTGCGTCACGCTCGATGCGCGTCACGGTGGCATCGGTGCGCAGTGTGCCGCCTCGGCGGCGTACCGCATCGGCGATGCCGCGTGTCAGCAGGCCGGGATGGCAGTTCGCGCTGTCGAGGTAATGGATGGCGCCCGCGACCGAATCGGAGAAGGCCGGGTCCCGCCGGCGCAGTTCGGCGCCGTCGATCCGCTCGGTGCGGTAGCCGTGGGGCGCGAGCATCGCGGCCTCGGTCTCCGCGGCAGCCACGTTCGCCGGGTCCATCACCACATCGAGCCATCCCGTGCGCTGGTAGCCGCAGCGGATCGACTCCGCATCCATGATCTGCTCGAGGCGCTCGAGCGTGCGGAACCCCAGCGCGCACAGCACGGTCATGCAGCGCTCGAGGTGCGCCTCGGTGCAGTGCATGTGGAAATCGAGCAGCCAGCGGAGGAGCTCGGGCGAAGGCCGACGGCGGATGTACAGGGGACTTGTCGACGAGAGCATCCAGCGGAGTCCGCGGATGCTCGCGCCCGGCCGCGTGAGCGGGGGATGCCCGATCGAGAGGAGTCCGGCATTGCCGCAGCTGGCGCTGTCGAACACAGGCTCGCGGTCGAGCACCGTGACCTGGTGCCCCCTCTGCAGCAACTCGTACGCGGAGCACAGCCCGACGATGCCTGCACCAACAATGACGATCCGTCGTCCATCCATGAGGGCCGTATCCTAGGCACCATGCCCTTCGGAATCGGCATCGTCGGCTGCGGTGGGATCGGTGCCGTGCATGCCGAGACTGCCCGGCGCAGCGGATTGAGGGTGGTGGGCGCATGGGACATCGCGCCTGAGCGCGCCTCCGCGCTTGTGGGCGTGCATGGCGGGCGCGCCACGGACAGCCTTGACGCGCTGCTCGCGCTTCCTGGAGTCGACGCGGTGGCCATTGCAGTGCCCAATGACCTGCACAAGGAGTGCGCCATCGCCGCGCTCGGTGCCCGCAAGCACGTGCTGCTCGAGAAGCCGATGGCGATGAGCGCTCCTGAGTGCGACCAGATCAATGCCGCCGCGGTGCGTTCGGGCACCGTGCTGCAGGTCGGATTCGTGTGCCGCGGCGCCCCCGCGAGCGCCACGGTCAAGCACTTCATCGACGCGGGGCGGTTCGGTCGCATCCACCACATCAAGGCCAGCCTCTACCGGCGCCGTGGAATTCCCGGCCTTGGCGGATGGTTCACCACCAAGGCAAGGTCGGGCGGCGGTCCGCTGATCGACCTCGGCGTGCATGTGCTCGACCTCTCCCTTCACCTTGCCGGCTACCCGAAGCCGCTGCGTGCGAGCGGCGCCACGTGGAGCCTGTTCGGGCATCCGATCACCGGCTACCGGTACACGTCGATGTGGGCCGGGCCACCGAACCCCAAGGGCACCTTCGACGTGGAAGATGCCGCCCACGCGCTCGTGCGATGCGAGGGCGGACTGACCATCGAGCTCAACGTGACGTGGGCCACCAACATGCCCGCCAACTCGCTTCGGGACGGCATCGCCGTGTGGGGCGACCGCGCCGGCGCGTGGTTTGACGTGTTCGGCTCGGAGGTGACGATTGCCACCGAGGAGGAGGGGCGCCTCGTCGATGTGCGGCCGCTCTTCAACGCGGACAAGCCCATGGAGCAGGCGTGGGACGCCCAGTACGCGCAGTTCATCGCGGCCGTGCGCGACGGTGTCCCGCCGCACGCGAACGGCGCACAAGGCCGGACGCTGCAGGCGACGATCGACGCGATCTACGAGAGCGCCAGCGCCGGCCGCGAAGTGGATGTGCCGCAGTAGCGGTCAGTTGCCGCCGCTGAACGTGCCCGACTCGTAGGCCTTGAGGGTGGCCTCGAGGCTCTCCTTCATGGGGCCGTCGGTCGCCGCAGCCACTGCGCGCCTCTGGGTGTCGATCGCCTCGGCCCGGTCGCCCTTCTCCCACCAGGCTCGTGCCAGCGTGTCGAGGATCGCGGCATCCTTGCCCTCCGATCCGGCAACGGCGGCCTGCGCCGCGGCGACCGCGAAGTCGATGTCTCGAACCTTCACGGCACTGTCATCCAGCGTGTACCACGCGATCTGGTTGAGGATCGGCGCGGGGGGCTTGGATGCGATGATGTCGCGGCCAAGCGCATAGCCGGCGTCGGGCTGCGCAGCCGGCCCCACGAGCACCTCGAACTTCCGTGCGCGGATCGGCAGCGTGCGATCTCCGCCGGTGGCGATCAGCGCATCGAGCGCCTCGAGCACGGGCGCCCAGTCGCCATCCTCGCGCGCGCGCGCCATCTTCGCCATGAGTCCCTGCTGTGCCTTCGCGAACGCGATGCCGCCGAGGAAGTCATCCTTGGCGGCGGCCACGTCCCAGCTGCCGGCGACCACAGCCTCAAGCGGCGCGTCCATGGACATCGGGTGGCCGATCCACTGGATGACGCCATCCTTGACGATGAACGAGCAGGGGATGCCGCGCTGACGGGCGGGCTTCATGTACTGGGCCTTCGCCACCCCCTCGGGGTCAGTGCCGATCGTGTACCGCGTCCTGCCGGCCCACTCGGGCTTGTCAAGGAACTCGCGCACGGTGGACTCGTCCTCGTCGCTGATGCCGAGCACCGTGACCCCGCGGCCCGCGTACTGCTCCTGCACCATGGAGATGTGCGGCATGCTCGCGCGGCACGGCCCGCACCACGTGGCCCAGAACTCCACGACGTAGGTCCTGCCCGGCTCGAAGCCTGCGGGTGCCGTGCCCTTGACCCAGTGCGGCACTTCAGGGAACGGCACTGTGGCCCCGGGAAACAGGGTGGGGTCCTCGTCCGCGGCGGGCTTGGGCGCATCGGGCGCAGCCTTGACGGGGGTTGCCGGAACGATCTTCGCCCGTGGCGGCACCGTGGGAGCGTCGGCCTGAAGCAGCATCACTGACGCGAGCGCAATCTCAAGCATGCGCGAAATCGTAGCGCAGCCGATATAACCCTCCCCCATGGCAGCGCAGGTCATCGATGGCAGGGCCCTTGCGGCACGCGTGCGTGCGGACGTCTCAGCCCGCATTGCGGCCAGCGGACGACGCGCAAGGCTCGATGCGCTGCTCGTCGGCGATGACCGCGCCGCGGCGCTCTACGCCGAGAGCCAGGCGCGCACGTGCGGGGAGGTCGGCATCGACTACCACCTGCACCGGCTGCCTCAGGGCGCCACGTACGACGATGTGGCAGGCCGCGTGCTGCTGCTC
>VERO01000333.1 GCA_018882625.1 Phycisphaerales bacterium
CGCCAGGACCTTGCGGCGATCCTGGGGCGCAAGGTGGATGTCATCACGCGGCGCGGCGTGCGCAATCCCCTTCTGCTCAAGTCCCTCGAGCAGGACGCCATCCCGATGTACACAGCCGATGCGGCATGACTTGCGCACCATCCTGCTCGATGCGATCGCGTCAGGCGAGCGCATCGAGTTGTGGACAAGGACCATGAGCCGCGATGCGTACTTCGCTGATCGGCGCACGCAGGCTGCTGTGGAACGCGAGTTCGAGATAATCGGCGAGGCTTTGACTCGAATGCGGCGCGAGTTCCCTGAGGTCGCAAGGCGGGTTACGGAGCTTCGCGAAGTCGTGGACTTTCGCAACCTTCTGTCGCACGGATACGAGTCTGTGGACCAGCGGGTGGTTTGGAGCTTGGCCCAGCACGAGTTGCCAGCCCTTGTCCTCGAACTGAAGCGGCTGGCTGCGGAGCGTCCGTGACGTGACCCCCGGCACCGCCGAGATTCTTCCGGAGATCCTGCGCCGCATCGTTGATGCGTACCGACCGATTCAGGTGTACCTATTCGGATCCGAGGCGAGGGGTGATGCCGGTGAGGACAGCGATATCGACCTCGCCGTGATCGTCCCAGATGATGCTTCCCCCCGGCAGGTCAGCCCGCGTACCGCCGCAGAGGTGCTTTGGGGACTTGAGCGTGGCGCCGATGTTGTCGTCTTCCGCGAGAGCGACTTCTTGGCCCGACGTTGACAGGGGTGCGCTGAACAGGTCCAGGCCTTATGAGAGACTTACGCGGCCCGCAGGGCCGAGAGGAGTCTCTGATGAAGCGTCCGACGAACAGAAAGCGCCACCGTCCCGAGGAGGTCGTGGCCAAGCTCAGGCAGGCTGACGAGGCGCTGGCCAAGGGAGTGGCCATCGCTGAGGTGGCGCGTTCCCTTGGCGTGAGCGAGGTCACGCTGCACCGCTGGAGAGCCGAGTACGGCGCGGTGGACCGCGACGCGGTGCGGCGGCTGAAGGAGCTGGAGAAGGAGAACTCGCGGCTCAAGCGCCTCGTCGCCGAGCAGCAGCTGGACATCCAGATCCTGAAAGAGGTGGCCAAGGGGGAATTTTGAGCCCGGCGCGCCGGCGCCGGGCAATCGAGCACGTGAGCATGGTGATGGACGTCTCGCAGCGGCGCGCATGCCGCGTGGTGGGCCAGCACCGGAGCACGCAGCGCCGCGAGGCGCCTGCGAACCCCTACCGGGACATGCTGGTGGCACGGATGCGAGCGCTTGCGGTGGAGAATCCCCGGCGCGGACGCCGGTACGTGATGGACCTGCTGCACAAGGAGCGCTGGCAGGTCGGTGCCCGCCTGATGAAGCGGCTGTGGCGCAGCGAAGGCCTGCTGGTGCCTCAGACGCGCAGGAAACGCAGGAGAATCGGCAGCGGCAGGAACGGCATCGTGCGCCGCAGGGCGCGCCGGAGGAACCAGGTCTGGGGCATGGACTTCATCCATGACCGGACGTCAGATGGGCAACCCTTGCGGATGCTGGTGGCGCTGGACGAGTTCACGCGCGAGTGCCTGGCCATCGAGGTGCGCCGGACCTTCCGCGGCGAGGATGTGGTGCAGGCGCTGGACAACCTCACGGCCCAGCGCGGCGCACCCAGGCACATCAGGGCTGACAACGGCCCCGAGATGATCTCGAAGGCCGTGAAGTCGTGGTGCAAGGAGGGCGGCACGGGCACGCTCTACATCGATCCGGGCTCGCCGTGGCAGAACGGCATCGTCGAGAGCTTCAATGGCAGGCTGCGCGACGAGCTGCTGTCCTCGGAAATCTTCGACACGCTGGCGGAGGCGAAGTACCTCGTGCACCGCTGGAGGATGTTCTACAACCACCGGCGCATCCAGCGTGCGCTGGGCAAGCGGACCCCGGCGGCCTTCGCGGCACGGTGCGCTCCTGCGCCTGCGCGCAGGCTCGCTCCGCTCGCCCGCGCTGCGGCGCAGAAGCGCAGGACACGGACCGCTACAGTCCGCAAACTCCCACAAGGGGTGGACCGATGAGAGCGAACCCGTCACTTGCCTTCGCCGCACCCACCATCGCAAGGCCAGCAATTGAGGGCAGGGTTCGCTGAGATGCTGCGGATCTCGGTCTGCATGTTCCTTCGGAGGTCGCTGCCGGGCTACTTCAGCGTGGAGCGGCTGTTCGAGTCTGTGCGAAGCCATCTGCCCGCGGACATTTCGTGCACGACTCATGTGTGCTCTCGATTGGGCGTAGGGATACTGCCTCGCGTCTGGATAGCGATCGAGGCGGCATTCCGCCAGTCGCAGGTGAATCACGTGACTGGCGACGTGAACTTCCTCACGATGCTGATGCGACGAAAGGCCACGATTCTGACAGTTCACGACCTCGTCACGCTCGATCGTCTAAAGGGGTTCCGGCGTTGGCTCTTCCGGCTCTTGTGGTTTCGGTTACCGATCTCCCGCACGCATGTGGTCACCGTGGTGTCTGCGGCAACCCGAGATCGCCTCCTGCAAGAGCTTGGCCCGATCCGACGGGAGGTGCGCGTCATTCACAACCCGCTGATGGATGGATAC
>VERO01000334.1 GCA_018882625.1 Phycisphaerales bacterium
AGTCCGAGCTGCTCGCGAAGGCAGGACTCCCTGATGCGGCGAGCCCGGCCGGGCAGCTGTGCCTGGCCGCCGACCAGTTCGTCGTGAGGCGTCGAGTCGGCGACTTCGAGGGGCTCTCGGTCATCGCGGGCTACCCGTGGTTCGGCGACTGGGGCCGCGACACGATGCTGGCTCTGCCTGGGCTCCTGCTGGCCACCGGGAGGCTCGATGACGCGCAGCGGGTGATCCGGACCTGGGCGCGTGCGGTTGATGGCGGCATGCTGCCGAACCGCTTTCCCGACCGGCCTGGGGACGCGACGGAGTTCAACAGCGTCGATGCGCCGCTGGCGATGGTCTCGGCCGTCGACGACGCGATGCGCGCCGGCGCACCCGATTCGTTCCTCAAGGATGTGTGGCCGGCGATGGCGCAGGTCATCGATCGCTTCACCGCGGGCACGCGCCACGGGATCCGGGCAGACCCCGCCGACGGCCTGCTCCGCGCAGGAGAGCCTGGCGTCCAGCTCACATGGATGGATGCCAAGTGCGGCGACCGCGTGATCACGCCCCGCATCGGGAAGCCGGTGGAGGTGAATGCGATGTGGCACCATGCGCTGCGCGCCATGGCGCGACTCGCCCCGAAGGCGGGCGCGGATCCTGCGCCGCTCGCGGCGGCGGCTGACCGTGCCGCAGACTCCTTCGGCCGCTTCTGGAACACGCGCGCGGCATGCTGCTTCGACGTGATCGACGGCCCCGACGGCACTGACGCGAGCATCCGCCCCAACCAGCTCTTCGCCGTCTCGCTGCCTGACTCTCCGCTTCCCGAGGGCCAGCGCCGCGCGGTCGTCGACCTCTGCATGAGCAGGCTCTGGACGCCTGCGGGCGTGCGCACGCTCGACGCCGCGGATCCGCGGTACGTCGGCCACTACGCCGGCAGTCCCCAGGAGCGCGACAGCGCGTACCACATGGGCACTGCGTGGCCCTGGCTCTTCGGTCCGCTGCTCACGGCGCACCTCTCCGTGCACCGCGACGCGGATGCCGTGATGGACTTCCTGCTCCCCTATGCGAACCACCTACGCGAGGCGGGTCTGGGATCGGTGTCCGAGGTGCACGACGGTGACGCGCCCCACGCACCGGGCGGGTGCCCGATGCAGGCGTGGAGCGTCGCAGCCGCACTGAAGGTGTGGCGGCTGTGCGACCGCCTGCTCGCGGGGACCGCAGCAGCCGACCTGCCCGCAACCAGCCTTGCGCCTGATCCCGCATGAGCACGGAGCCTCCAATGCCTGCAGAGAAAGCGCGCCTCGAGGATGACCGCCTCGGCCGTGCAGAGTGGCGCCGCTGGGGCGCGTACCTGAGCGACCGGCAATGGGGCACTGTGCGCGAGGACTACAGCGCCGACGGATCCGCGTGGGAGCACTTCCCTCATGACCACGCGCGCAGCCGCGCGTACCGATGGGGCGAGGACGGCATCGGCGGATTCTGCGACAGCGATCAGACGCTCTGCCTTGCGCTCGCGCTCTGGAACGGGGCCGACCCGATCCTGAAGGAGCGCCTCTTCGGGCTCACCAACTCACAGGGCAACCACGGCGAGGACGTGAAGGAGCTCTACTGGTTCGAGGATGCGCTGCCGTCGGGCGCCTACCAGAGGATGCTCTACAAGTACCCGCAGCGCGCGTTCCCGTACGAGGAGCTCGTGCGCGCGAACGCCGCACGGAGCAAGCTCGAGCCCGAGTTCGAGGTGGTCGACACCGGCATCTTCGACGACTCGCGCTACTTCGACGTCTCGATCGAGTGGGCGAAGTCCGCGCCCGACGACATCCTGATGAGGGTCACGGTGACCAACCGGGGACCGGACCCTGCGGCGATCCACGTGCTCCCCCACGTCTGGTACCGCAACACGTGGAGCTGGGACCGCGGTGCGCACCGTCCCTCGCTCGCCGCAAGCGGCACGGATTCCGTGGACGTGTCGCACCCCGCCCTCCCGCCGCTGCGCGTCACCTTCGACGGTTCCCCGCAGCTGCTCTTCTGCGACAACGACACGAACGTCGAGCGGCTGTACGCACAGCCGCGCTCGGGTGCGTACTTCAAGGACGGCATCAATGATGCGGTGGTGCACGGCCATGCCGATGCGGTCAACCACGCGCGCATCGGCACCAGGATGGCGGCGCACTACAGCGCCACGGTGCCTGCGGGCGGGTCGGTCACGTTTCGGCTGCGCATGCGACCCGCCGATGGCCGCGCCGCGAAGGCGGGCGCAACCCCGCCGGCTGCGCCCGCTCCCGGACCATTCGCCGACTTCGACGGCGTGTTCGCGGCCCGGCGCGCCGAGGCCGACGAGTTCTACGCCGCGCTGCAGCAGGGAGTCGACCAGAGGGAGGCGCGCGACGTGCAGCGCGCAGCCTGGGCGGCGCGTCGTCGTCGACGGCGTAGGCGCGCACGTCGAGCCGGATGTCGTCTTCGGGCTTGCCGAGTTCACGCGCGGGCTCGCGGGCCGGCCGCGGGTCGGTGGTGTCGGGCTGGCGAAGGGGTGGTGCCAACTCGGACGCGGACGGCACGGCTTCGGGTGTGCGTATCGGC
>VERO01000335.1 GCA_018882625.1 Phycisphaerales bacterium
CTCGTACACAGTGCTGTAGAGCTCCTCCACCGGAGGTCGCAGTCGGTGCATGAGCACCAGCCCGCATCCGGCATTGGCGCACACCCTGAACATGTGCGGATCGTCCTCGCCCGCGCTCACGTCGTTGACGATGTGGGCGCCGGCCGCGAGCGCCTCGCGCGCGACTCGTGCGCTTGTCGTGTCGATCGAGATCGCTGCCGGCGCGCCTGAGCGCGCGAGCGCCTCGATCACCGGCACCGTGCGCCGGATCTGCTCATCCGAAGGCACGGGCTGCGCGCCGGGCCGCGTCGACTCGCCACCGATGTCGACGATGGATGCTCCGTCCTCGATGCAGCGCATCGCGTGACGCACCGCCGCATCGGGACCGTCGAGGGTCCCCCCGTCGCTGAACGAGTCCGGCGTCACGTTGACGATCGCCATCAGCAGCGGCCAGCCGAACGCAGGCGCATCCGCGCCCGAGGGCTCCAGCGTGCGCGCCCGCGAGATGCGCCAGCGGTGGTTGCGCATCAGGGTGCCGCGCTTGGGGCCGGCTCTGCAGCCTTGGGCTGTGGAGCGGGCGCGGGCTCGCCGCCTGGCGCAGCGCCTCCGCCCGGCGCAGCGCTGTCCGCAGCGCCTTCAGCGGCCGCAGGCGCGGCGCCGCCCAGGCCACCGAGAGCCGACCGGCGCGCATTGTCGTAGAGGAACGCCACAGTGCCGGTTGGCACGATCGTCGCCATCTCGATGGTGCCGCCGCCGAAGCGCATCGCGCCGCCGATCGGCTCCGTGCGCGCAGGGATCTCGGGGATCATGTCGCCCGCGCCGCCGAACATCTCGGCGAGCTGGCGCGCCGCGCGCACGACCTGGCCAAGCGCGAGATACCCGACGACCTGCGGGCGCTCGACCAGCCACGGGTCCATCGCCTTGATCACGACGTCATCGCCCAGGCTCGCGCCACCCTCGACTGCGGCAATCGCGCGGGTGAGCACGTCGGGCCTCTGGCTGAAGGTGACGATCAGCGCCTTGCGCGCAGGGATCGCCTTCATGAACCCGTGCATGCCGCGGGAGCCGAAGATCGCCTGGGTGCCAAGCTGGCGCATGGCCATCGCGCCCGCGTCCGCATCCCCTGCCTCGCGCGGGCCGAGCGGCTCGGTCTTGAGCTCGAAGCCGTCTGCGAGCAGCTCGTCCTTGACCTTGCGGTCGCTCTCCCAACCCGGCATGTAGCGAAGCCCGTCGCGCTTGCCTTCGGTGCCCATGAGCGCCGTGCGCAGCGCGTCACGCAGCGCCACCGGGTCGTCGCACTCGATGATGCATGCGGAATCGTTGAGAACCCCGCCGGCCACGATGCCAAGCCTCGACGGGTACGCCGCGATCCGCACGGCGCGGATCGCATCCTTCTGCGATGCGATCCACTCGGGCAGGAAGTCGCCCTCGACGCCGACCGCACGCGCGAGCTCGAGGAACCTCTCGCCGCCCCCCATCGCACGGATGTCGACGCCGGCTGCCACGTAGAAGTTCGCCTTGGGGAGGCCGGCCAGCGACGGGGTCGCGGCACCATCGGCTCCGCCGTTCCCGGCCATCAGCGTGGCGAGCGTGGAGTCTGGCTTCGTCGTGGCGATCGCGCGCACGCCGATACCGAGCGGATCGAAGTCGATGGCCACGAGACCGGATGACAGCCCCTGCATAAGCGCCTGCACGCGTGCGGAGTCGACGGGCACTGCGGGCATGCCCTCGCCGCGCGCGGCCACCACGCCCGCGGCCTGCTGAGAGGCCTGCGCGAGCGCATCGGCGAGCGCCTCACTGCTGGCCCAGGCGAACATGTCTGCGGCGCGCGCCACGGCGATGCCACGCTCTCCGGACGCTCCCGCGATCGCAGCCATGACGCCGGCGCCGGGCGCATACGCATCGACCGCAGCCTTCGACTCGCTCATCAGCACATGGGCCGCGAGTGCACGCGCGTGGACCGCGCGGCCCGCGAAGGTCACCGTTCCATCGGGACCCGGCTTCAGGTTCGCCGCCACGAAGGCCGCGGGATCGCTTGAGGGCACCGCAAGGCAGAGCGTGCGGTCGCGCGTGTGCCAGGCCACCATGGATCCGGTCTCGTCAAAGCCTGCCGTCACCCCGAGCAGCCCCTTGAGCTGCTCGATGGGCTTGCCGCCAACGACCGTCTCGGCCCGGCCCATGCGGTCGATGAGCTGCTCGATATCGGCGCCCGCGACACCGAGGCTTGGGATCGCCACGACGCTGATGGCATCCGCGGGCACGATGGCTAGCGTGTCGGCAAACCGGTCGGCACGGGCAGCAGGCACGGCAGGCACAGGGTGCACCGCCGCTTCGGCACCCGCGGATGGCGCGGCCAGCGCGGCTCCGCACAGCGCGAGCCATGCGCACATCGAGCGACGGATGTGGTGGATCATCATCGGAGCACTACTGTACGGCGGTCGCTGAGGACGCACCCCATGAATGGCGCCACCGCAGGTACCGCAGCCCTTGCCGCCATCGCCGTAGGGCTCTGCGTCCTGCTGCGCCTGGCCCGCCCGCGGAAGGACTCGCGCGATGCGATCTCCGC
>VERO01000055.1 GCA_018882625.1 Phycisphaerales bacterium
AAGTTCAGCTCGAGCTTCACGTGCGCATCGGCGTAGACGATGTTGCCGTCCCACTCGCGCTTGGAGCCGTGCAGCAGGAGGGTGGGCGAGCGGGTGAGCTCGTCGCCGTTGATCGCGCCGTCGCGCGGACCGCGCGTGCCGAACTGGACTTGCTCGGCGGTGCCGTTGTTGCGCCAGTTCGTGTCGCTGAAGGCGCGGCGGCCGATGAGCACGAGGGTCGCGTACGACGTGTTCGAGATGCCCGTCTGGTGGTTGCCCTGGAAGTTGTCGTCCCAGTAGCTGGGAACGGCGTTGTAGGGCTGGTAGGCGTCGAAGTTGTAGTTCTTCAGCTCCTTGATGTTGAGGTTGACCTCGGTCGGCCCGATGCACTGCGCCGGCTGGAACAGCTGGCGCGCGATGGCGCAGGAGAAGATGCGCGCGGTGTTGTTGCGCGCGTAGTCGGTGTCGCCGAGGCCGTTGACGAAGCGGAGCTGACCTCCGCCAATGTCCGCCTGCCGGCGGTAGACGCGACCAGGCATCAGGAGGTAGCCCTCCGGATCCTCTGCCGCGGCGGTCAGGAAGGACCGCTGGATCTGACCGACCTGGACGCCGTCCTTGGTCGTGAGGGCGTTCTGACGGGCCTTGCTCAGGGCCGGCAGGAGCAGGCCGACGAGAATGGCAATGATGCCAATCACGACGAGCAGCTCAACGAGTGTGAAGCCACGCTTCTTCATGGGGGTTTCTCCGAATTCTGACTGTCCGGCGTTACCGGACGTATGGGGTGTTGACCAGACCGCCCAACTTCGGCATCGCACAAGCAACCGCAGACGCTGGATCCGGCATCGCTCTCGATGCTGGATTGGCATGGTCCGCGCAGCTCCGCGAGGCAGAGGGGCACGACAACGACACGCAGCCCACGGGTCGCAAGGCGACCCGAAGGTGGTTCAGGATGTCGGCTGGGGCGGCGGGAATGAGGGGCATCGCGAACGCGATGCAATAAGGACGACTTCAGGTATGTGCCGCTGCAGCCAAGGTTCGGATCGCTCCGGACCGCTCCAAAGTCTACGACTTGTGAGCGAATCGTCAAGATATTCGCAGGGGGTATCTTTCGGTTCCACATGAGCACCAACTCCGCGCCCACGAACAGCGTTGCCCGACCAGGGCAGGATCCGAGCCCCCATCAGGCCTTGTCTGCGCTTGGACTGGTCCTTCCGCCGGCCCCCAAGCCGGTCGCGTCCTACATCCCGTTCGTGCGGTCCGGGTCGCTCATCTTCGTCAGCGGACAGCTGCCTATGCGTGAGGGCGCGCTTATCGCCACCGGATCGTGTCCTGCGCCGGTCACGGTTGAGGTTGCGCAGCAGTGCGCGCGGCAGTGCGTGCTCAACGGGCTCGCCGTGGTGGCAGATGCGCTAGGCGGATCGCTCGACCGGGTGGAGCGCATCGTGCGGCTTGGCGTGTTCGTGAGCTCGGTGGACGGCTTCACCGAGCAGCCCAAGGTCGCCAACGGGGCCAGCGAGCTGCTCCAGCAGGTCTTCGGCGAGCGCGGACGGCACGCTCGCGCAGCGGTCGGGGTGAATGCACTCCCGCTCGGCGCATGCGTGGAAGTCGAGATGACCGTCGAGGTGCGCTGACGCGCTACCGGCGGATCAGCACGAGCAGCAGGAGCACCAGATTGGCCAGGATGCTCGCGGCGAGGACCGCGAGGATCGCGGGACTTGCGCCCCGAGAGGGACGGCTCGCCTGCACAGGTGACGTCTCTGCGCTCTGCTCGACGTCGGCGGCGATCGAGCCGATGTCGGGTCCCCGGTGCGCGTGGCGGGGCCTGTGGCCCGCGAGCACCAGGTTGATGTCTTCAAGCAGGTCCGCCGCAGACTGGTAGCGCTTGGATGGGCTCTTGGCCATCGTCATCTCGACGATCTCTGCGGCATCTGAGGAGATGCTCGGCACCACGTGGTCCGGAGGCACGAGCGGCGACTTGAGGTGCTTCTGCATCACCTCAGTCGGCGACCGTCCCTCGAAGGGGACCTTGCCGGTGAGCATGTGGTAGAGCGTGGCGCCGAGCCCGTAGATGTCGGCCGGCGCGCCGATGTCGGTGGCGCCCCGGATCTGCTCCGGGGAGATGTAGTAGGGCGTGCCGAAGGCCTTGTTCCGCTCGGCCGCAGCGGCCTCCTTGTCGGCGATCGCGCGCGCAAGGCCGAGGTCCGCCAGCTTCACGACGCCTGACTTGGTGAGCATCAGGTTCTTGGGCTTCACGTCCCGGTGGATGAAGCCCTTCGCGTGCGCGTGCTGCAGCGCGCTGGCGACCTGGCGCGCGATCTCGAGCGCCGCGCGCTCCTCGATCCGCTTGTCGCGGTGCAGGCGGTCGAAGACCGTCTCGCCATCGACGTACTCCATCACGAAGTAGTGGTGCTCGCCCACCTGCCCGACGTCGACCGCGCCGACGATGTTGGGGTCGCTCAGCTTGGCAGCCGCGCGACCCTCCTTGTAGAAGCGCTCCACGAACATCGGGTCGGAGAGGAACTTGCGGGGCAGGATCTTGATCGCCACAAGCCGGTCGAGGCTGAGCTGCTTGGCGAGGTACACGGTCGCCATCGCGCCAGCGCCAAGCTTGCGCATGATCTGGTAGCCGGGGATCCGCAGCGCCGCGCGGTCTCCCTCGAGGTTCATGCGCAGCCTCGCGAGCTGCCGCTTGGTGATGATGTGGTGCTCGACAAGGACGTCCGCGAGCGCGCGCGGCGCATTGCCCGACCCGCGCGCGAGGCCCATGGCAGCCTCGATCTCCTCGTCGGTGGCCAGCCCGCGCGCGACCACCATCTTGCCGAGCAGCGTGTCGTTCATGCTGCCCGCGCGCGATTCGCCGGGATCGGCGGCCGGTCGCGCGGCGCGGGGCTTCGGCTCCGGTCCGGGCGACGGGTTGGGCGAGGATGGCGGAGGGGTTGCGCTCACGGCCAGGAACAGGGGGAAACCCGGACTATACTCCGCGGCCACGGTGCGCATGACTGCTGCGCCAGACCGCATCCTCATCATTCGTCCGAGCGCATTGGGGGATGTGTGCCGGACGGTCTCCGTGCTCGCGGCGCTGCGACGCGCGTGGCCGGGCGCGACGATCGACTGGATCGTGCAGGATTCCTTCGCGGACGCGGTGCGTGCGCATCCGGCGCTCGATGGAGTCATCCCGTTCCCCCGCGGCCGCTGGCGCAGGTGGTGGCGGAGCGCGTCGCTCATCCGGGAGGTCTCGGGCTGGTGCAGGTCGATGCGGCTCGGCGCGTACGACCTCGTGCTCGACTGCCAAGGCCTCGCGCGGAGCGCAGTCGCGTCGTGGTCGACGCGCGCGCCGGTGCGTGCGGTCCGTGCGGACGCGCGAGAGCTTGCCTGGCTCGGCGGCACGATGCGCGTGCGGGTTCCCGCCGGCGCGGATGCGCTCGGCGAGATGCTCGCGCTTGTGGCCGCGCTTGGCGTCGCTGCGGAGCCGGATCCGGCGCTGCATGCGCCTCCCGAGGACGTGCGCTGGTGGCGCGCGTCGCGCGAGCGGCTCGGCCTGCACGCCCGCTTCGCGGCGATCGCGCCCACCTCGCGCTGGCCGGGCAAGCGGTGGGACCCGGCGCGATGGGCCGAGCTGGCGCGGCGGCTGCAGTCGCGCGGACTCGTGGTGGCCGCAATCGGTGCGCCCGGCGAGGAGACGCAGGTGAGCGCTGCGTTGGATGGCGTGCCCGGTGCCGTGAACCTCTGCGGATCGCTCTCGATCGGCCGCATGATGGCGATGCTCGCGGATGCGTCGCTGGCGGTCGCGCAGGATTCGGCGGCGATCCATATCGCCGCAGGCATGGGATGCCCGTACGTGGGGATCTTCGGTCCTACTGATCCGGAGCGCACCGGTCCGTGGCGGGGAGCGCAGTGGTGCCTCTGGGGCGGGCGCGGCGAGAGCCTCGGTGCGCACGCCTACCGCGACGAGGCGCATGGGCGTGCGCTGATGGACCGAGTCGCCGTGGATGCGGTGATGGAGCGCTGCGAGGCGAGGCTGTGAGCGCCGCCCGCACGCGCGTCGTGCTGGCGAGCTCGAGCCCGCGGCGGCGCGAGATGCTCGATCGTGCCGGGCTCGATGTCATCGTGCGCACGCCCGCGATCGACGATGCCCTGCTTCCGGTGCGCGCCGCGCATGTCGCGCGCGACTGCATGGCGCTGGCGTGGTTCAAGGCCGCCCAGGTGCTGAGGCAGGAGGCTGGCGCGAACCTTGCAGCGCTTGGCGCCCGTGCGGTGATCGCCGCGGACACGGCGTGCGTGCTCGGCGCGGCTGCACTGGGCAAGCCTGCGGACGAGCGCGAGGCGCGCGAGATGGTCACGGGCGCCGTGGGCCTCGAGCAGCGCGTGTGGAGCGGCGCGTGCGTGCTCTCGGTCGATGGCTCGCGGCGCCGGATGCTCTGCGCGGCTGCAACCGTCCGCTTCGGACAGGTGCCGCAGGCGCTGATCGACGAGCACGTCACGTCGGGTCGCTGGAGAGGCAAGGCCGGTGGCTACGACATCGCGGACCTGGTGGCGCGGGGCTGGCCAGTGTCGGTGCTCGGCGACGAGTCCGTCGTGCGGGGCATGCCGCTCGAGGATGTGATCCGCGCGGTGGCAGCCCTCGTGCAGGAAGGCGTGCCGTGACTGCGCCGTGCCCGAGGACGCTTGATTCCGCAGCCGCGAGGCGCCGGGTGCGATGGCGTGTAGGGTTGCGGAGCCCATGAGCAGCGGACCGCTTCCAGACTGGTGCGCGCCTGTCGCGCGCGTCGCCTCGGTGGCATACGGGCTCGGGGCGCGCTGGCGCAGCGCGCGCTTCGACCGCGCGGGAGGCGAACGCCTGGATCGCCCGGTCGTTTCCGTCGGGAACATCGTGGCAGGCGGCACAGGCAAGAGCCCGGTGGTGAGGTGGGTGTGCGAGACGTGCATGCAGGCGGGCATCCGCCCGCTGATCGCGATGCGCGGATACCGCGCCCGGCACGGGCGGTCCGACGAGGCGAGCGAGCACATGGCGGCGCTCGCCGGAGTGCCGGTCGTCACCAGTCCGGACCGGGCGACGGCGATCGCGCACGCGATCCGCAAGGACCCGTCGATTGCCGTCGTGGTGCTCGACGACGGCTTCCAGCACCGGCGCGTGGCGCGCGACCTCGACCTCGTGCTCATCGACGCGACGCGGCCGTGCCTCGATGACCGCCTGCTCCCCTTCGGGTGGCAGCGCGAGCGTGCGCGCGCACTGGCCCGCGCCGGGGCGGTGGTGGTGACGCATGCGGGCCGCGTTGACCCGTCGCTTGCTGCGCAGATCGAGTCGCATCACGGGAAGCAGCCGGTGGCGTGGTGCGACCATGCGTGGTCGGGCATCGAGCTGTTCGCGTCCGGTGTGCGCAGTCCGGATGCGGCGAGCCGCGCTGGGGTGTCGTGGATCGCGGGCCGGCGCGTCGCCGTATGGGCAGGTGTCGCACGGCCGGAGCTGGTGCGCCAGCAGGTCGAGTCGGAGGGCGGGTCGGTGGTCGCCATGCCGTCGCTGCGTGACCATGCGCACTACTCGGCATCGGCGGTGCGCCGTCTGGCCGCCGAGGCGCGCGATGCAGGTGCGGAGGCGATCCTGATGACCGGCAAGGACTGGGTGAAGGTCGGGCCGCTGATGGCCGGCGTGCCGCTTCCTGCCGCAGTGGTGCGGCTGTCGCTGCGGTTCTGCGAGGGCGAGGGCCGGCTCCGGGAGCTGGTGGTGGCCGCGGCACGCTCCCGCGTACCTTGAGCGCCATGAAGACGATCGAGTCGCTCGGCCTCGTGAATTCAGGCGAGACGCTGCTCCACCACCTTGCCGCATGGAAGCCGTGGTCGGTGCTGGTGGTGGGCGACTTCATGCTCGACCAGACGGTGCACGGCGCGGCGGAGCGCATCTCGCCGGATGCGCCCGTGCCCGTGTTTGCGATCGACGGGCGGACTCCTTCGGTGGACACTCCTGGCGGCAGCGGCAACGTCGGCATCTTCTCGCGGGCGCTCGAGGGCGCAGTGCGGTGCGTGGGCGTCACTGGGGCCGATGCGGAGGGCCGGCTCCTGCGGAAGGTGCTCCACGATGCGGGCTGCGACGTGAGCGGTCTCGTGGAGGACGCGTCGCGTCCGACCACGGTGAAGCGCAGCCTGGTGGGCCTGGCGCAGCACCGCCACCCGCAGAAGATGTTCCGCATCGACATCGAGGATCGCGCGCCGATCTCGCGTGCGATCGAGGACGCGCTGCTGGAGATGGTGAAGGCGCACGTGGCCGAGGTCGATGTCGTGTGCCTCGAGGACTACGCCAAGGGCGTCTGCACGCCGCGGCTGTGCGCCGGCGTCATCGAGATCTGCCGCATGCACCGCAAGCCGGTGCTCGTCGATCCGGCACCGATCGCCGACTACACGCGCTATCGCGGGGCCACTGTGGTGACACCCAACCGCTCCGAGGCCGAGCGCGCCACCGGGGTGCACGTGCACGGCGACGCCGTGATCGATGCCAGCGTCGGCATGGCCACGATGCTGCGCGACAGGCTCGACCTCGACGCGTCGATCGTCACGCTCGACCGCCACGGCGCGGTCATCTCGCTGCGCGAGGGCGACCTGGTGCACGTCCCCACGGTTGCGCGGCAGGTGTACGACGTGACCGGCGCGGGCGACATGGTGCTCGCCGCGCTCGCTGGCGCTGTGGCGCAGGGCATGGACTGGCGTGCGGCGGCGGCGTTCTCGAACGTCGCGGCGGGCCTCGAGGTCGAGGTGTTCGGCATCCGCCCGATCCCCCTCGGCGAGATCCGCGCGCAGGTGCTGCGCCAGGTGCGCGGCCACACAGGCAAGGTGCGCTCGCGCGAGGACCTCGCGGTGGAGCTGTCCGCCCACCGTGCGGCAGGGCACCGCATCGTGCTGACCAACGGGTGCTTTGACGTGATCCACGCCGGCCATGTCGCGTACCTCCGCGAGGCGCGCTCGCTCGGCGACGTGCTCGTCGTGGGCGTGAACACCGACGAGCAGGTGCGCGCGCAGAAGGGCGAGGGCCGGCCGATCTTCAAGGAGCGCGAGAGGCTCGAGATCCTCGGGGAGCTGGCGTGCGTCGACTACATCTGCGTGTTCCCCGAGCCGACTGCGCACGCGCTCATCGAGGCCGTCCATCCGCACGTCTACGTGAAGGGCGGGGACTATGCGCCCGACAAGGTGGCGGAGTCGCAGCTTGTCAAGAGGCTCGGCATCGAATTCCGCACGCTCACTCACCGGCCCGGCACATCGTCCACTGGCGTCATCGAGCGCGTGCGCGAGACGTTCATGAGCGGTGGACAACGGTGAACATCTCACTTGACGCTTGACTTGATTTGAATCGGGTGCAGATACTGCCTCTCGCACCACGTACGACCGCAATGGGCTGTGCATCCTCGGAGCAGAAATGTCCCAGACGAACACGACGACCAAGAAGGACCTGATCGAGCGCATCGCGAGCAAGACCGGGGTGAAGCGCCATGACGTCAAGAGCGTCGTGCAGGGCTTCCTCGATGAGGTCATTGCAGAGCTCGGCCGCGGTCACCGACTTGAGTTCCGCGACTTCGGGGTGTTCGAGGTCCGGGACCGCGCGGCGCGCACGGCGCAGAACCCCAAGACGCTCGAGCAGGTGCGCGTGCCCGCGCGCCGATCCGTGCGCTTCAAGGTCGGCCGGCTGATGCGCGACTGCATCGAGACCCCGTCGGCAGCATCCTCGTCGCGCGCTCCTGAGCCCGTGGCGGCGCGGTGAGCCCAGCGCCAGACAGGCGCGATCGCAGCTCGGGGCGGGGCATGCCGAGCGCGGCAGACCTCGTCGCGGCAGCTCGCCTTCTTCAGGGTACCCCTCCGCATGCGATCGAGGCCGAGCAGGCTGTGCTCGGCGCGATGCTGCTCGACAAGAACGTCGTCAGCGATGTCCACGACATCCTGCGCACCGGGGAGGACTTCTTCGAGGCGCGTCACCGCTCCATCTACCAGGCGGCGATCGACGTCTTCGACAAGTCCGGGTCCGTGGACCTCGTGCGCCTGCACCAGCTGCTCATCGACCGCGGGATCCTTGAGGATGTGGGGGGGCTGGCGTACCTGCAGGAGGTCGCCGAGTGCGTGCCCAGCGCCACGTACGGTGCGCAGTACGCGCGCGAGGTGCGCGAGAAGGCCGCCGTCCGCGAGCTGATCGAGGCGGCTGGCGCCATCCTGTGCGACGCGCACGCGAGCGCAGAGGATTCGCAGGCGCTGCTGGAGGCTGCCGAGCAGAGGATCTTCTCGATCGCGCAGCGCCGGGAGTCGAGCTCCGTGACAGACCTGCGCTCGCTCCTCGAGGAGGCGATCAAGCACCTTGAGCAGCGCGACGGCGCGTCGCTCACCGGGCTGGCCACCGGCTACGACGACCTCGATGACATGCTCAGCGGGCTGCAGCGCGGCGAGCTCATCATCCTTGCGGCGCGTCCCTCGATGGGCAAGACGGCGCTCGCGCTCAACCTGATGGAGGGCGTGGCGGCCACCGGCAAGGCCGTCGGCATGTTCAGCCTCGAGATGGGCAAGCAGCAGCTCGTGCAGCGCCTGCTCTGCGCGCGCGCGCAGGTCGACAGCCAGCGCATGCGCCGCGGCATGCTCAAGTCATCGGACCTGCAGCGGCTGATCAGCGCCGCCGACAGCCTGCAGGAGTCGCGCATCTTCATCGACGACACGCCCGCGCTCTCGCTCATGTCGCTGCGCTCCAAGGCGCGCCGCCTCAAGGAGCAGTGCGGGGTCTCGGCGATCTTCATCGACTATCTGCAGCTGATGACCTCGGGATCGCGCACCGAGAGCCGTCAGGTGGAGGTCAGCGACATCAGCCGAGGCATCAAGGCGATGGCACGAGAGCTCGACGTGCCCGTGGTGTGCCTGGCGCAGCTCAACCGCATGGCCGAGCAGCGCGACGGCCACCGCCCGCGCATGAGCGACCTCCGCGAGTCAGGCTCCATCGAGCAGGACGCGGACGTCATCATGATGCTGCACCGCGAGGAGTACTACCACCAGGCCGATCCCGAATGGGCCGAGCGCAACCCGACGAAGGTGGGCGTCGCGGAGCTCATCATCGCCAAGCAGCGCAACGGCCCCACCGGAGTCGTGACGCTCACCTGGAACTCGCGTGAGACCCGATTCGAGAGCTATTCGAGCCGCACGCCGCCCGAGGGCGTGGCCTTCAGGCCCTACGAGGCTCCAATGGCTGGAGACGACATTCCGGTCTGAGCTGGCAGTCACGCGAGGCGTACGCAGCAGCCGGTTGGGTGGCGGGCCGCGCGCATCAAGGGCGCGGGGCAGGGATGTGCGGCGCAACCCGTACGATCAGTGCATGCCGCAGGGAGGCGAGCGCCAGCAGCCCGATGACGTGAGGTTGGCTGCGTCGGGGGACGAGGCTGCGTGGTCGCGGCTCGTGGCCGAGTACTCGCCGCGCGTGTATGCGCTGCTGCATTCGCGCTGCCGCGATGCGGATCTCGCGGAGGAGATCACGCAGGCGGTCTTCGCATCCGTTGCCGAGAAGCTGCCTGTCTACAGCGAGCAGGGCAGGTTCGGCCCATGGGTCTTCCAGATCGCCATGAACCGCTGGCGCGATGAGCTGCGCCGGCGGCAGCGCCAACGGACCGCGACCGCGGGCGAGGGACTCGATCGCCTGCCAGTCGGCGGCGGGGGTCGGTCGGGGGGCGGAAGTTCCGAGCCTGGCGGAAGTTCGGAGTCCTCTGATTATCGGGCTAAAGATCCAGCCGCAGCGGACGCGCTTGACCGTGCGCTAGCCCAGCTCAGCGAAGCAGATCGGGATGTCATTGACCTGCGGCACGTGGGTGGGCTCAGCTTCAAGCAGATGGCGGATGCGCTGGGAGAGCCTGTGGGCACCCTCCTGGCCCGCCACCACCGGGCGCTCGGCAAGCTGCGGGCCCTTATCGAGTCAGAACTCGGGCGACCTCCCGAGTGACCACCGCCGGGAATACAGACCATCGAGGACCCTCCACATGCAATCGCCACCGCCAGAGGACGTTTCACCACCCGGCATGAGTGACCAGGTTCCGCACGGCCAGGAGTCCGTCGATCCGCTGATCGAGCGCCTGCTTTCGGAGCGTGCGCTGCGACATCGCGCGCCAGAGGGGCTTGCGGAGCGGATCGCGCGCGCCACGGCGCCATCGATCGTGCCGCCCACGTATGCGTTGCATTCAGGCGCGACCCATCGAACCCATGTGCCCGGCCGTCGCGCGGATGTGGCTGCCGCACGGCTACGAAGGTTCGCACTCGCGGCATCGCTCGCGCTGCTTGCGGGTGTGGCGTTCCTTGCGGTGATCTCGAACCGGGCGCCACGCGACACCTCCGCTGGTGTGGCCGAGCTTGCGGGCGTGCCGGATCCGGCTGCAGGCCTCACCGATTCCGAGCCCGTGCTCGTGTCACTGCTCGCAGGCAGCGACGTGGATCCTGCGGGCGCGGACGAGCATCCTGCGGAAGCCATCCTCCGCATGCGCGATGCGTCATTCAGCGAGTTGCAGGGTGAGGTTCTTCTCGTCGTGAGCGCAGGCGTGGGGACCCGCTGAGCCATGTGGACGACTGAAGGACGTGAGGCAAGGGCAGCGTGTGCCGCAGCGCTTGCGATGGTGTGCGTCTCGGCCCCAGCATTCGCGCTCGCGCCCCGGGGGGCGCAGGGCACCGCTACGCCCGCGACAGCCCCGGCTGCGACTGCCGAGCGAGTCCCGGCTGCGACATCCGCAGCATCTCCAGCCCGAACATCAGCAACAGCGCCGACCGAACCGTCGGCACCAGCCCAACCGGCGACAGCCGCGTCGCAGGACTCGACGGAGCGGATCATCGCTGTCGCGCGTGACGTGTCCCCTGCGTGGGCATCCTCGCTCGAGAAGGTCCGTGAGCGTGATCCTGCGGGCTTCGAGCGGGCCACAGGCGTGCTCGCCAAGAGGCTGAAGGCCCTCGCGGTGCTCAAGGACCGCAAGCCGCAGCTCTACGCGCTGCGCGTCGAGGAGCTGCGCATCCAGGGCGAGGTGACTGCGCTCGCCGACCAGTGGCGCAGCGCGGTCTCCACGGGACGCACCGAGGAGGCCTCCGGAATCGAGGCGCAGCTTCGTGCGAAGGTCGGCACCATGGTGGACCTCAACCTCCGCTCGCGCGCGATGGAGCTCGCGGAGCTCGACGAGGTGATGCGCTCGATGCGCGGTGACCTCGAG
>VERO01000056.1 GCA_018882625.1 Phycisphaerales bacterium
GACTGGGAGGGAGCGCTTGATGACGCCGGTCACCTGCGCCGCTGCGTCTCATGCGGAGGTCCCCTCTACCGGGCGAAGCGCCTGCCGCAGGTGACCCCGTTCCTGTCGGGCCTGCTCGTGGTCGCGGTCGTCGTCGCCGCGCTCGGGCAGTCGACCAGCGCGTGGCTTGTTGCGGGCATCGTGACGCTGGCGCTCGTGGACCTGGCGATCCTGCTGCTGGCGCGGCAGCGACTCGTGTGCTACTCGTGCGGAAGCGCCTTCGGCCAGATCCCCATCGCGCGCTACATCACGCGCTGGGACTCCAGGGCAGCCCGTGCCGCCCGGCCCCGCGACGCAGGTCAGCCGTCCTCGGCGTCCTCGACCTGAGGCGGCCCGACCACGGCGCCGCCCACACGCACCACATTGGCGCCGCACTCGATCGCGATCTCGTAGTCGCCGGACATGCCCATCGAGAGCAGGTCGAAGTGCGGTCCGCCCGCACCGGACTGGCGCACGTCATCGAAGATCTCCTTCGCGCGCGCAAACACGCTGCGCACCTCGTCGGGTCCCGCACCCAGCGGTCCCATGCACATCATGCCGCGCGCGCGCACGTTCATCATGGTGTCGAGCTGGTCCACGAAGTGGCGGAGCGCGGGCGGCGCAATGCCGTGCTTGCTCGCCTCGCCGCTGACGTTCACCTCCACGAGGATGTCGGTGGGACGCTCGCGGCGGACGCCCTGCGCATGGATCTCCTCGGCGAGGCGCAGGTTGTCGACCGAGTGGATGAGCCGGCACGCCTCGATCGCCTTGCGGACCTTGTTGCGCTGCAGCGACCCCACCATGTGCCAGCGGATGTCGGGCACCGCACCGCCGGAGATCTCATGCCTGCGCGTCAGGTGCTCGCCCACCTGCGCGGCGCGCTGCACGAGCTGCTGCACGCGGTTCTCGCCGAAGTCGCGGCATCCGAGCTGGATCAGCTCGTGGATCTGCTCGAGCGAGGCGGTCTTGCTCACCACCACCAGCAGCACCTGGTCCGGCGTGCGGCCGGAGCGGGCCGCCGCCTCTGCGGCACGCGCGCGCACGAGCTCGTAGCGCTCTCGAATCGTTCCCGGAACGGTCTGGGCATCCGTGCCTGTCATGGGCAATCTCTCCTCGTGGCAACGAGACTACCCGCGCGGGGCGCGGGGCATGCAGCCCTATCCTGCGGCGATGCAGGGAGCGCCGCTTGCCAACGTGCCGTGCGTGCTCGTCATCCGGGACGGGTGGGGCGAGAACCCGCACCATGCGCATGACCCGTTCAACGCCGTGCGGCGCGCGCAGACCCCTGTCGACGATGCGCTCTCCGGGCGCTGGCCGCGCACGCTGATCCGCACGAGCGGCGAGGATGTCGGGCTCCCGATCGGGCCCTCGGGCCCCGTGATGGGCAACTCCGAGGTTGGCCACCAGAACATCGGCGCGGGGCGCATCGTCGACCAGGAGCTGATGCGCATCACGCGCGCGATCCGCGACGGGCGGTTCGCCAGCAACCCGGCGCTGCGGCGGGCGTTCGAGCGTGCGCGCCACGGCCACCGCGTGCACATCATGGGCCTCGTCTCCGACGGCCAGGTGCACAGCGACATCAGCCACCTTGAGGCGCTGCTCGAGCTCGCGGCTGCCGATGGCGTTCCCGGAGACCGCACCTTCGTGCACGCCTTCACCGATGGGCGAGACACGGCGCCGCGCGCGGGCACGGGGTACCTGCGCAGGCTCGAGCCGCTGCTGGCGCGCACCGGCGCGCGCATCGCCACCATCTCCGGCCGCTACTGGGCGATGGACCGCGACCACCGGTGGGATCGCATCGAGCGCGCCTGGAACGCGCTGCTTGACCGCGGCGCTCCACATGCGCCGAGCGCGCTCGGCGCACTCGAGCGCCACTACGCGAATCCCCCATCGCCCTCGCAGGACGGCGACGAGTTCATGCCACCGACGGTGATCGTGCATGAGGGCGCGATCCGCGACGGCGATGCGGTGATCTTCCTCAACTTCCGCGGCGACCGCCCGCGCGAGCTCGTGAAGGCGTTTGTGCTCGATGACGCTGCGCTTGGCGCCCTGCCCGGCGGCGGGTTCGCGCGCGGTGCGGTGCCGAAGGGGATCCTCTTCGTGACGATGGCCGAGTACGAGCACGGCCTGCCGGTGGAGGTGGCGTTCCCCCGCGCAGAACCGATGAAGGACATCCTCGGCGACTGGCTCGCGTCGCACGGCATCGCGCAGTTCCGGTGCGCCGAGACGGAGAAGTTCCCGCATGTCACCTTCTTCTTCAACGACTACCGCGAGGAGCCATTTCGCGGCGAGCGGCGCGAGATCGTGCCAAGCCCGCGCGATGTCGCCACGTACGACCTGAAGCCGCAGATGAGCGCCGAGGGCGTGCGCGATGCGGTGCTCGCGCGGCTGGCGGCGGACGACTGCGAGCCGGTGATCATCGTGAACTTCGCCAACGGCGACATGGTGGGTCACACGGGAAAGCTGGATGCGACCGTCGCGGCGATCGAGACCGTTGACGCATGCGTCGGCCGCATCATGGATGCGGCGCTGGCGCGCGGCGGGTCGCTCATCGTCACGGCGGACCACGGCAACGCCGAGCAGATGCGCGATCCCGCATCCGGCACGCCGCACACCGCGCACACCAACTACCTCGTGCCGCTCTCGGTCGTGGGCGAGCGCTTCCGCGGGCGCTCGCTCCGCAGCGACGGGCGCCTCGCCGACATCGCGCCCACCCTGCTCGACATGATCGGCATGCCCAAGCCCGAGGCGATGACCGGACGGTCGCTGCTCGTCCCGCCGGGACCGGATGCGCGCGGCACTGCAGCTATCGTGTCGTCCGCCGTGGAACCGCAGTGCCCCAACCCGGATGACCCGGCCAAGGCCGCACCCGCCGACTGGACGGCACCCGCGGCCGAGCCGCCGCCGCCGCGCAACAGACTTGCCATCATCGGCTTCACGCTGTCGATGCTGGGCTTCTTCACGTGCGGCATATCCGGCATGGCCGGCGCGATCATCAGCGCTGCGGCGCTGCGCCAGAAGCCCCGAGCCTTCGCCATCGCGGGGGTGATCGTGGGGCTGCTGCAGCTGTGCATCCTCACGCCGATCACGCTTGGCCTGCTGCTGCCTGCGCTCGCCAAGGCCCGCGAAAGTGCGCGGATGGCCAAGGTCCAGCTCGACCTCATGACCTACCAGGTCGCGATCGAGGACATGCGTGCGAAGGGCGTCGTGCCGTCGGATCCGGAGTCGATCCGCATGCGCGCCGGTGCGCCAGCCGGCGAGACGCTGCCGCCGACGGACCCTTGGGGCAACGCGTGGCGCGTGAGCGTGGACGCGGGATCCGGACGCGCGCGCATCGAGAGCGCCGGCCCTGATGGCCGCTTCGACACCGAGGATGACATCCGCGACAGCCGCATCGCTCCTGATGCGGGGAGCGCGGAGGGCACGGGCAACCCGTGACCGCACAGCCATCGGGACTTGACGAGTCCGACATCGCCGCGGAGCGCCAGTGGGATGAGGCTCGGACGCGCCGGCGATTCATGCTCGCCGTGCTGGCCGTTGCGCTGCTCGTCCCGTGCGCCGGCATCCCGGTGCTGGTGAGCTGGCTGATCCCCGATGCGGAGCGCACCCTGCGCGAGGCGAAGGCCGCCCAGGCGCAGCTCGAGATGCAGTCGCTGCTCGGGCTCGTCGAGGCGCGCGAGGCGATCACAGGGCTGCAGGTCGACTCGATCAGCCAGGTTCGCGGAGCGGGCAGCCAGACACCCGGCACTGACCCGTGGAACGGCACCTACCGCCTCGGGCGCACCGAGCTCGGCTACCCCTACGTCGAGAGTCCGGGCCCGGACGGGCGCTTCGGCACCGACGACGATCTGCGAAATCCGCCGAAACCCACGACCCAATAACACCTTTGCGCTTGTCCGCCGGCGCGGGGCTGCAACAATTGACGCAAGGTTCGGAGGGTCTCGGTCGATTCATCTGTCCAGCGTCCGATCCCAAGCCATGCGTGCCATCATCCGTTCCACCCTCACGAGGCTCATGTTCCTCGCGATTGTCGTGGTGCTCGCGCCTGTCGCGGCACTCGCGGGCTATGGCGCGGTGCGGCTCTTCATGGATGTGGCTGGCCGTGAGGTGCACGCGGACTCCGGCGACGGTGCTCGCAGTGCCGCACTGGCGGCGACCAGCCCGAGCGCTGATGGCGGACGCCATGGCGATGCACCTGAGTTCGAGTCCGCGGCCGACCGCATCTCCAGGCGCGCGCGCGACGCATGGTCGGGATTCGCGGATGCGGTTGCGGGTGGTGCGCCCGATGTGGCGACCGGTGACGAACCGTCGCAGACCGAGGGCGCGGAGGCCGCCGATGCGGCCACCGATCTGGCCTCCGCGTCGCCGGCGCCGCGTCCGACCGAGCCGCTTCCGGCATCGACGCTCGACGTGCTGTCCTTGCCGATGCCGGAGCCCACCCGCAGCGCACCGGTTCCGGCGGCGGAGGCGCGGCGGCCCGATCCGCGCAACGCCGCCTTCGACGACTGGATCGCGCGCGCGCGCATGTTCGAGGCGCCGCCGCAGCAGCTCGTGCGCTACGGATGGAGCTGGGACGACCACAGCTCGCGCATCGTGCGCTTCGAGGGCGACCGCGCCGTCGTCGACCGCAACCGCAAACCCACGCGGTACGAGATCGAGGTTCCCATCGATGTCTCCCTCGCGGAGGAGCTGGAGGCGCACTTTGGGTTCCCGCGCCATGCGCTCGCGTTCTGGTACCGCTCGCCGGAGGAGCTCCTGGAGAGGCTTGATGCGCAGCAGGCCGCACTGGAGGCGTGCGGCATGCGTTTCGTGCCCGCAGACGGTTCGACGGGCGAGCTGAACATGCCACGCACGGGTGCCGGCCGGCGCGAGCGCGGCGGCGCGGATGGCCCTGACCGGCGCACCGGATCGATCGGCCCTGACTACCAGTACCTGCTCGACCACTCGCGCGATGGGCTGCGTCCCGTCGCGCAGGAGATCCTGCGCAAGGCGAAGGCGGCGGGGGCGCGCGACGTGCGGTCCCAGCTCGCGGCGCTGGCGTCCTTCGTGCAGCACCTCGACTACGTGATTCCACCCAAGCTTGCCGACGGCAAGGAGCGCGCCGGCCTGCGCACCCCGATGGCCACCATGATCTGGGGCGGTGACTGCGACTCCAAGAGCCTGCTGCTTGCGGGCCTCGTGAGGTCGGTCGACCTCTGCGACGCCATGCTCGTGCACGTCGACAACGTGCCCGATGGCGCCCCGCGGCCTGCGGGCTCGCGCGCCGACGATGCGGTCGGCCACATGATCGCCGGATTCGACGTGCCTGCACGCCCCGAGGACTTCACGATCGACCAGGGACGCCAGCGCTACGTGCTCGTCGAAACGACGAGCGACTGGCGCATCGGCCGCATCAGCGCGAAGGTGGCGCGCAGCGTGATCTCGCGTACCGACAGCCTGCGCTGACGCTGCCCGTACCATCGGGACACCAGTGCTTCCCGTCGTCGCCATCGTCGGACGCCCCAATGTGGGCAAGTCCAGCCTCTTCAACCGCATTGCGGGGAAGCGCATCTCCATCGTCGACCCCACACCGGGCGTGACGCGGGACCGGGTGTCGACGGTGATCACGGTGCTGCCGCCACCAGATGCAGACGAGGATGCGGCGCCGCGCGCCGCCGAGCTCTTCGATACCGGCGGGTACGGCATCTACACCGCCGAGGGCAAGAGCCTCGACGACGCGGGCCGTGACCTGGGCGCACTCACGCCCGAGATCGAGCGGCAGATCCTCTCGGCTGTGGAGGGTGCCGCGGTCATCCTGTTCACGGTGGATGCGCAAAGCGGCATCACCAGCCTGGACGAGACGATCGCCACGCTGCTGCGCCGCGGCGGCCAGGCGGACAAGGCGATCATCATCGTGAACAAGGTGGATGGGCCGTCGTGGGAGGCACACGCGCTCGAGGCCACGCGCCTGGGGTTCGGCGACCCGGTGATGGTGTCGGCCAACGCGGGCGTCGGCATCCGTCCGCTGCTCGAGGCGGTATGGACGCGCCTGAGCGCTCTGCCTGATGTCGCAGAGCCGCCTGATGCGGAGATGAGGCTCGCAATCGTCGGCAGGCGCAATTCGGGCAAGAGCAGCATCGTCAATGCGCTTGCCGGTGCGCCGCGGGTGATCGTGTCGGAGATCGCAGGCACCACGCGCGACTCGGTGGACGTGCGCTTCGAGTCAGGCGGCAGGTCATTTCTCGCGATCGACACGGCTGGAGTCCGCAAGCGCAGCAAGTACGCCGATGACGTCGAGTGGTACTCGCAAGCGCGGACGCAGAACGCCATCAGGCGGTGCGATGTGGCCTTCCTGCTGCTCGACGCCACCGAGAAGGTGTCGCAGGTGGAGAAGCACCTCGCATCCGAGCTGATGGAGCAGTTCAAGCCGGTCGTGATCGTGCTCAACAAGTGGGACCTGCTGCCCAAGGGCTCGTCTGCGGATGACTTCGCCGACTACATCTCCCAGGAGCTGCCGGGACTCGACTTTGCGCCCATCGTGTGCGTGAGCGCAGCCACGGGTGAGGGCGTGCAGGATGCGGTGGCGATGGCCTTCAACCTGCACACGCAGGCGGGCCACCGCGAGACGACCGGCAAGCTCAACGCCGTGATCCGCGCCGTGCTGGCTGAGCGCGGGCCAAGCTCCCGCCTCGGCACCACCGCCAAGATCTTCTACGTGTCGCAGATCGCGACGCGGCCGCCGACGATCGCGGTCGTGGTGAACAAGCCGAGGCTCTTCGAGGGCGGCTACGAGCGCTACCTCCTCAACCGGATGCGCGAGGAGCTGCCGTTCGCGGAGGTGCCCATCAAGCTGGTCTTCAGCGAGCGCCGGCGGCGCGACATGAGCCAAGGCGCGCCGAGCGGGCGCACGCGCGATGCGTCGGCCGCGGAGCCCGAACGGGAAGAGTTCGAGTCCTGACCGGATGTCGATCCACCCGCTCCCCATCTTCGAGCGAGACGCGGACCCGGCGCACCGCGATGCGCTGACGGATGCCGAGGCCTACGCCCGCCTCAAGCCACCCACATCCATCGTGGTGCGCGTGGGTCGCCTCAAGTTCGTGGCCGAGTACCCCTATTCAGGCCGCGAGAAGCCCGGGTGCGGAAGCAGGCTCGTCGTGCGTACGCACCGGGGCACCGAGCTCGCCGAGATGCTGACGACCACATGCTCCAACTCGGGCTGCTCCAAGAGCATCTCGAGGCAGGAGATGCTGCAGTTCATCGAGGCCTCGGGCGGGCGCGACTATCCCTTCCACGCCGACGGTGCCGTGCTGCGCGTGGCGACGGCGGATGACCTGGCCGCATGGCAGGGCATCCGCGAGCGCTTCCAGGGCGAGGCGCGCGCGCTGCGGCTGCGGCTCTCCGAGTCGGGGATCGGCACACGCGTGGTGGATGTGGAGCCCGTGCTCGGCGGCGAGTCCGTCACCGTGCATGTGCTTGTGGAGGATGATGCTCCCGTTCCGGAGGCGGACATCGTCGGCATCGCGTCCGCGCGCTACGGGTGCCGGGTCGAGATGCGCATGGGCGGAGCGCGTGACGAGGCGCGCCTTACGGCCGACTACGACAAGTGCGGCCAGCACTGCTGCTGCACCAACTTCCTGAAGGTGCTCAAGCCGGTGTCGATGAAGAGCGCGAAGGTGCAGAAGGCGACGCTCGACCCGCTCAAGATCAGTGGCCGGTGCGGACGCCTCATGTGCTGCCTCCGGTACGAGGATGAGACGTACTCCACGCTGTCTGCGCGGCTGCCCAAGGTGAAGTCGCGCGTGCGGACACCTGACGGCGACGGCACGGTCATCGAGGCGCGGATCCTGGTCCAGCTGGTGCTGGTGAGGCTCGACTCGAGCGGCGAGTCGTTCGCCTATCCCGTCGAGAGCGTGGAGCGCATCACGGCGTAGGATCGGGCGATGGACTCCACCGGAGCACAGTCCGCCGATGATGCGGGATCAGGGGCGGCGCACCCGGGACAAGGCGGCATCATCGACACGATCCAGTCGCTGCTGGTGGCTTTCGTGTTCGCCATGGTCTTCCGCGGCTTCGTGTGTGAGGGGTTCGTCATCCCGACAGGATCGATGGCACCCACGCTGATGGGCGCCCATGTGCGGCTGCGCAGCCCCGCGACGAGCTACGAGTACGCCACCGATGCGAGCCCGATCATCGATGTGGCACGGAGGATCGTGGCGGGACAGGCGAGGGACATCGGACGCCCCGTGATCGACCCGATGATCTCGCGGTCCGCCGCTGTGGCGCAGGTGCCGAACCAGGCGCTCGCCGCCAATGCGCGCAACGGCGACCGGGTGCTCGTGCTCAAGTACATCGAGCCATTCACGGCCCCGAAGCGGTGGGATGTGGTCGTGTTCAAGAACCCGACTGACCCGGCGGGAGATTCCGTCTACTACATCAAGCGGCTCGTGGGCATGCCCAACGAGGGGCTGGTGCTGGCGGACGGCGACGTGTTCACGGGGCCGCTCGGCGCGCCCGGTGACGCGATGCGCATCCAGCGCAAGCCCGAGATGGTGCCGCGCGCGGTGTGGCAGCCGGAGTGGCGCAGCGACTGGGGTCCGGTCGATCCGCGCCGCATGGAGCAGGCGCTTCGCAAGCCGTGGCCGGGGCCTGCCCTCAAGCCGGCGGCGGCCGAGCGTTCGCGCTGGAAGACCGACGATGCGCATGCCTGGTCCTGCTCGGGCGACGGCGAGACGCGGCTCGAGTTCGACCTGCGCGCCTGGCCGTTGACCGACTGGAACGCGTACAACGCGTGGCGACGCGTGCCGGAATTCCCGATCAGCGACGTGCGCATGCGAGGCGCCTTCGAGGTCGCGAACGCGTCGAAGTGCAGCGCGGCCGTGGAACTCGTCACACGCGGACTTCGCATCGAGGCAGGCGTGCGGCCATCGTCCGGCGGGCTGGAGGCGTTCGCGAACGTGCTGCCTGTCGATGGCGGCGCGTCGAGGGCATCCAGGTCGCAGTCGCTGGGTCCGGCGGGGGGTGCGGGCTCGGTGCTGGCGCTCGATGTCTGGCATGTCGACCAGAAGATCTGGGTCTTCGTGGGTGGTGCCCTGCAGATCGAGCTGCCCTACGAGCTCGACACCGATGGAACCTCGCCCATGGAGCGCCTGCAGTCGGTCGGCATCGAGCCGGGCCGGTACGCCCAGGATCCGGTGTCGACCAAGCCGAAGGGACCCGAGTCGCTGGCGTGGAAGTTCGCGGGCTCTCCGCTTGTGGCGCGCGACCTGCGCGTCGATCGAGACCTGTATTACCAGCCCGGCATGCTGCTTCCGGGCAATCAGGTGGTCAGCAACGGTCCGATCGTGGTGGGGCGCGCGTTCGCGTGCGATCCCGAGCATCCCGCGCAGCTCGGCGACAACGACTATCTGATGCTCGGCGACAACAGCCCCGCGAGCCGCGACGGTCGCTTCTGGGGTCGCCCCCATCCGATCCTGAAGGGCGCCATCGGATTCGACCGGCCCTTCGTGGTGCCACGCGAACTGCTGGTGGGTGCCGCGTGGTGCGTGTACTTCCCGGCGACCTATCCGCTGGGAACCGGGCTCGACATGCGTGACCCCGCCGCGCGCGCGCCGGGCATCGTGCCCAACTTTGGGTCGCTGCGCTTCATTCGCTGAGATCGCGGTACATTCGCGCGATGCTTTCCACCCTTCAGCGCGTGGCCATCTCGGCCGTGGCCTTCAGCCTTCTTGCCGCCTGCGGTCACGCCGCCGCGCGCACCGGTTTCATCCCATCCAGCGTTCCGCTGATGAAGGCCAAGGGTGACGACGACACCTCCGAGTACAAGGCGCAGGGCTTCGCGCTCTCGCAGTACGGCACCGTGAAGGTGGAAGCCGTCGAGATCGGCAGGATCGAGGAGCTGCGCGGCAACCCGGAGGAGTTCGAGAAGATGCGCGCGCGCTTCCAGGCGAGCCTGCAGTCGGCGCTCGAGAAGGCCGGCGGCAAGGGTGATCGAACGCTCATCGTGCGCGGATCGATCACGGCCTTCAAGCCCAACAAGCCGCTGCTGAACGTGGCGCCGCAGACGCAGATCATGAAGCGCGGCTACGGCTACGCGGCCTGCGAGATCTTCGCGACCGATGGCCCCGGCGGGAAGGTGGTCGCGGCCTGGATGAACACGCAGGACACGCAGCGCTTCGGCGCCGAGAAGCTGAGCGAGTTCGGCACCATCGAGAAGGCGTGCGAGACCTGGGGTCCCGCGTTCCGCAAGTTCCTCGAGAACTGAGCGGGGCGATTCTGGGTGCCCCGCCCTGAATGCGGGTGTGCACGAGATCGGCGCGGTCTCCGTGCCGAAAGCGCTGCCGATCCAGGGAACAGGCAGGCATCATGCGATGTATCGCACAGGCAAAAATCGCCTGTTTGAGGCCCTTTGGCGCTGCGTCCGCGTGGATCTCCTCGACGAATACCCCCAGACCCATGCCCTCGCTTTCCTTCGACGGTCAAAGCTTCACCTGGAATGGTCGCCGGCTCTGGCTGGTTGGCGCGAACCTGGAGTACTCGCTCCTTGCGCGTGAGCGATGGCGCGATGCGGTGACCAGCCTGCGCCAGATGGGCTTCAACACCATCCGCGCGAGCGTGCCGTGGTGCCTCCATGAGGTGCGTCGCGGGCGCTTCGACTTCGCGAATGGTCTTGATGTCGCCGCGTTCGCTCGTGAATGCCGGACGCAGGGCATGCACCTGGTGCTGCGCATCGGACCCGTGGTCGGCGAACCCTTCGATGGCGGCGGCTTGCCCGCGTGGCTCGCGTCGGAGCCCGGCGTGAAGGCGCGTCGCGTGAACGAGGGTTACCTGAAGCGGGTGAGTGAGCTCTATCGAGCCATCGCCACGCAGCTTGCGCCCCTGCAGGCGACCGTTGCGCAGACCGACGGCGGATTTGGCGGCGCATCGGCTGGGGATGGTGGATCCGTGCTTGCGGTGCAGGTGGAGCATGGCTGGCAGTGCGGCAACGAGCGTGCGGGTGCCGCGTACTTCGCGGAACTGCTGCGCTACGCGCGCGAGTGCGGATTCACCGTGCCGGTGCTCAGTTGCAACGGACTCTGGATCAGCGCCGAGGGGTGCGTTGAAGTGTGGGAGGGCTGGAACGACCTGTTCGCGCACCTGCGGCAGCTGCAGTCGGTGCAGCCGGAAGCGCCTCGGAT
>VERO01000057.1 GCA_018882625.1 Phycisphaerales bacterium
TGACCACGTCGCCGTACATCTGCACGAACCGCCGGTAGCAGTCCCAGGCGAAGCGCGGGTTGCCCGTGGCCGCGGCAAGCGCCTCGACCGTCACGTCGTTGAGCCCGAGGTTGAGGATCGTGTCCATCATGCCCGGCATCGAGTCGCGCGCGCCTGAGCGCACGGAGACGAGCAGCGGATCGGTGCGGTCGCCGAAGCGCTTGCCGACCTCCTTCTCGAGCATGCGCACGTAGGTGTCGAGCTCGGCCAGCACGGCCGCAGGCATCTTGCCGCCCGAGCTCGCGAAGGCGATGCACTGCTCCGTGGTGATCGTGAACCCCGGCGGGACCGGCAGCCCGATCGACGTCATCTTCGCGAGGTTCGCGCCCTTGCCTCCGAGCAGCGACTTCATGTCGCCGGTGCCGTCGCAGCGCGTGCGGCCGAAGTAGTAGATCGCCTTCGATCCCCGTGCGGCCTTGGCTCCGCCTGACGGCGACGCCTTCGTCCTCCCCGTGGACTTCGCGCCCGCCGATGCGCGCGACGACTTCGGGGCGGTGCGTGAGGCTCGGGGGCTGGACTTCATGGCTGCAGGCATCGGGTGTCCCTTCAGGTGTTCGGCTCGTGCAGCGAGGCCGCGCAAACGCGCGTTCCTGCGCGGAACCGGGCGGCACATGGTATCCACGCCTCCTACCATCGACGGCGTGCCAGCGACTTCTGCGCAAGCTGCGCGCGCCACATCGCCTGCGCCCGAGGACGCCCGTCGGCTGCCGTGGCGCCTGAGCCCTGCTCAGGCGCTCGCGGCCTGGCCAGCGGCGGCGCCCTCGTGCGCGCTCGTCTCCGCAGGCGAGGGCCCTCTCGCGCGGTGGTCGGTGCTCGCCCGGCCCTCTCGCATCGTGACCTGCCCTGCGCGAGATGGTGGCGCCGCGACTCGGGAGTCACTCGAGGCCGCGCTCGCGGATGCCCTCGGCCGCGCGTGGACTGGCGACGAGCGGTGCGCCAGCGACGGGCTGCCGTTCTGCTCGGGTGCCATCGGATTCGTCTCCTACGACGCCGGTGCGCTCTGGGAACCTTCGGCCCCCTCGCCCATGCACTCGCCCAGCCGTCCGGGGTGGCCGCTGGCCTGGTGGGCAATCGTGGATGGTGCGCTCGTGCACGACAGCCACACGGGCGCATGGTGGGAAACCGGTGCGCCCGGCACGGCGTCGATCATCGATCCTGAGCGGGCATGCTCGATCGACGTCGCGGGTCTCCAGCGCCAGCTCAAGGTTCGTGCGGCGCTCTCGGCAGCGCGCAGCGACTCCGACTACGCGCAGGATGTCGCCGCGACAGTCCGCGCGATCCGGGCAGGCGAGATCTTCCAGGCCAACATCGCGCGCGCCTTCACGGCAGCCGTGCATGCGCACCCGCGGCACTGGGCGGCGTGGGCGCTGGCGTCGCCGGGCGCCCGGCATGGCGCCTACCTGGAGTTGGGCGATGGCCGGTCGATCCTCTCGCTCAGCCCCGAGCTGTTCCTCGATGTGGACGCGCGCACGCGGCACGTGCGGACACGCCCCATCAAGGGCACGCGGGCGCTGGGATCCGACCCTGGCGAGCTCGAGCGGAGCGCCAAGGACGCCGCAGAGCTGCACATGATCGTGGACCTGATGCGCAACGACCTTGGCCGTGTCGCGCGCATCGGCAGCGTGCAGGTGCGCGAGCCGCGCGAGCTTGAGGCGCACCCGACAGTCCTTCACGCGGTGGCGGAGGTGTCCGCGCAGCTCCGGCCCGACGTCGGGCCGGTCGAGCTGCTGCGCGCCACCTTCCCGCCGGGCAGCGTCACAGGCGCGCCGAAGGTGCAGGCGATGAAGGTGATCGCGCGCACCGAGCGCTTCGCCCGCGGCCCCTACTGCGGGGCGATCGGATTCCACGACCCGCGCCGGCGCACGATGCTGTCGGTGGCCATCCGCACCGCGATGCACGAGCCCGACGGCACGCTGACGTATGCGGCCGGATGCGGGATCGTCGCGGACTCCGATCCGGCGGCCGAGACGCGCGAATCCACGCTGAAGACGCGTGCGCTTGCGCAGCTGCTCGAGGGTGCCAGCACGCCCGCGAGCCAGCGATGACACGCAGCCTGCCCGCGCGGCGTGTGGCTAGAGGATCTCGGCCGCGAGGCTCGCGAGCTCGCTGCGCTCGGTCTTCGCCAGCGTGACGTGGCCCGCGATGCGCTGGCCCTTCATGCGCTCGATGACGTGGGACAGGCCGTTGCTCGCCGCATCGAGGTACGGGTTGTCGATCTGCCCGATGTCGCCGCACATCACGATCTTGGTGCCGTCGCCGACGCGCGAGACGATCGTCTTCACCTCGTGCGGCGAGAGGTTCTGCGCCTCGTCCACGATCATGAACTGGTGCGGGATGCTGCGGCCGCGGATGTAGGTGATGGGCTCGAGCACGAGCTTGCGCGTGGCCACAAGCTGGTCGATGCGCTGCTCCGTGGAGCGCGAGTCCGGCTCGCCGGCACCGTGGCCACCGCGCGTGCTCAGCAGGTAGGCGACGTTGTCGAAGATCGGCTGCATCCACATCGCGAGCTTCTCGTCCTTGTCGCCTGGCAGGTACCCGATGTCACGGCCGAGCGGCATGATGGGCCGTGCCACGAGCAGCTTGTCGAAGCGCTCCTCCTTGAAGACCTTGTGCATGCCCGCGGCGAGCGCCATGAGCGTCTTGCCGGTGCCCGCAGGCCCGATCAGGGTCACGATCTTGATCTCGTCATCGAGCAGCAGGTCGAGCGCCATCGTCTGCTGCACGTTGCGTGCGAGCACGCCGTAGACGGGCTTGCGCGGCCCGGTCACGGGAATGACATGGCCCGTGTCGGCCAGCCTGCGCGCCAGCCCGGAGTGGGCGGGATCCGACTCGTCCTGCAGCACCGCGTACTGGTTGGCGACGAGTTCCGTGCGCGGGATGCTGCGTCCGTCGGGGCCGCTCGAGGGGTATGGCTCGAGGCGCTCCACCGGGAGCTGCCGCTCCGAGTAGAGGTCGTCGATCACGTCCGTGGGAACCTTGACGGTGACGAATCCGGTATGGAGCCAGTCGGCGTCCACACGGTCGGCCTCGAAGTCCTCCGCAGGCACGCCGAGCGCATCGCACTTGACGCGCGCATTGATGTCCTTGGAGACGAAGATCGTGCGCACGCCGCTGGCGTGCAGCGCCGCCGCCACCGCAATGATGCGGTTGTCGACGATGCCGGGATCGAGGCCCTGCGGCATGGCCACCTCCGAGCGCGCGATGCGCACGGAGCCGCCCTGCGGGTTCCACGTGACGCCCTCAAGCAGGTGACCGCTCTCGCGCAACCGGTCCAGCGAGCGGATGACGGCGCGCGCGTTGCGCCCCGTCTCGTCGTTGGCCTTCTTGAAGGTGTCGAGCTCCTCGATCACGCTGATCGGGATCACGACCTCATGCTCCTCGAACTTGAAGATCGAGTGGGGGTTGTGCAGCAGCACGTTGGTGTCAAGCACAAAGCGCTTGCGCACCTGCTGGTGCCTGTCCCCCGACTGGGTCGGATCCGTCTCCTCGTGGTACCCGCTGCCGTGCTGTGGTCGCGTCATGCGTACCCCAAGCATAAGTTTCGGATCCGGGCTTGCCGAACGGGGCTTGAGCGGATTTTTGCGGATCGCGTGGCACCCCGGCAGACGGCCGGTGCACGCCACGTCGCGTCCCGGTCAACGTCGAGCCAGAGGCATCGCGCAGCGCGATCCGTACCCTGCCCCGCATGGCCTCATCCGCACCGACCCGGGTCAGCGATCTCGCCAATGCACTCTCGTCGATCGCGCCCCCCCGCCTCGCCGAGGCGTGGGACAACGTGGGCCTGCTTCTTGGCGACCCCGACGCGCCCTGCGCGCGCGCGCTGCTGACCATCGACCTGACCGAGGCCGTCCTTGACGAGGCTGTGCGACGCGGCGCGGATGCGGTGGTGGCGTACCACCCGCCGCTCTTCCATCCGCTCAAGTCGATCGTGCGCAGCGAACCCTCGCAGCGGGTGCTCCTCGACGCGGCGGCTGCAGGCATCGCGCTGCTGTCACCCCACACCGCGCTCGACGCCGCGCGCGGAGGCGTGAACGACTGGCTCGCGTCGTGCATCGGGCTGGGACCGGTGCGTCCGCTCAGGCCGGCGCCTCCAGTCGACGGCGGCCTGCGCGTGGTCGCGGTGCACCTGCCTGCCAGTGCGCTTGATGCGGTGCGCCGAGCGATGGTCGCCGCCGGCGCGGGGACCATCGGCAACTACACGCACTGCAGTGCCGTCCACGGAATCGAGGGCACGTTCCTCGGAGGCGCGGACTCGACGCCGGCGGTCGGCAGGCGCGGCGTGCTCGAGACAGTGCGCGAGGTGCGCCTGGAGATGCGCTGCGCTGCATCGGAGGTTGCCGCCGTCACAGCGGCCGTGCGCAGTGCGCACCCCTACGAGGAGCCGCCGATCGAGGTGCATGCGCTGCTTCCCGAGCCCCGCTCCGGCGAGGGCCAGGGACGGGTGATCGAGCTGCGCGCGGCGACGACCGCGCAGGTCATCGCGGGCCGGCTCAAGCGCGCGCTGGGCGTGCGCGGAGTCCTCGTCGCCAGCGGCACCCGCAGGCGCGTGCACACGCGCGTGGCGCTCTGCGCGGGAGCGGGCATGTCCCTGATCCCTGATGCCGAACGCGCTGGCGCCACGCTCTTCGTCACGGGCGAGGCGCGCCACCATGACCAGCTTGATGCGGTGGCGCGAGGCATCGAGCTCGTGCTTGCCGGGCACACGGCCACCGAGCGCGGATACCTGCCCACGCTGGTGACGCGCCTCAGGGATGCGTGCCCCGGCGTGGTCGCGCAGATCTCGCGCGCGGACCGCGCGCCTGCAGAGCTCGCATAGATGGACCGCCGCGCCTGGCGCTGACTGCGCTCGCGCCGCCGCGGCGCCGCTGCCGCCAGCCCGCTCACTCCATCACGTTGCGCGCGAGCATCGCGGCGCCGAGCACGCCCGCGCTGTCGCCAAGCTCGCTCGCCACGATGGCGCACTTGCGCAGCGTCGACGGAAACACATGCCACTCGAAGCTCTCGCGCACGCGCTCCACATAGCGGGCGCCGAGCGCTTCGGTCACGCCGCCGCCGAGCACGACGCAGCGCAGGCTGAGCAGCGTGACCGCGTTGGCGATCGCAAGCCCCACCAGGTCAGCGGCATCGTCCACCACCTGCTGCACGAGCTCGTCGCCGTCGACATACGCCTGCGCGATCGCGCCAGACCCGACCGGCCCCTCCTCGCGCGAGCGCTCGAGGGCCTTGCGGATGCGCGACTGGGGATGGAACCCGATGAGCGTCTCCATGGCACGCACCATCGCGGTGCGGCTGCAGTGCTCCTCGAAGGTGCGCCGACCCACGCTGCTGCGCGGGAACAGGATCATCTGGCCGATCTCGCCTGCCGTGAATCCGGGGCCTCTCCAGATCTCGCCACGCAGCACGAGGCCCGCGCCGATGCCAGTCCCGATCCACACCGCGAGCGCATCCTCGTGGCCTCGCCCGGCTCCAAGGACATGCTCGCCCCAGGCCGCGACATTGACGTCATTGTCCACCACGACCGGCACTCCGAAGCGCTTGCGCAGGATCTCGCGCAGCGGCACGTTGCGCCAGCCCAGGTTGCCGGCGTTGATCACCACGCCCTGGTCCCAGTCGATGGCGCTCGGCGCGCCGATGCCGACCGCGCCGACGTCCTCGGCCTTCACGCCGGCATCGCGGCACGCGTCGCCAACGCTCTCCACGATCCTGTCGATCACCGCATCGCGGCCCTGGTGCGCCTTCGTCTTGCGGCGGTCCTGCCCGAGCAGGCGCCCCTTCGCGTCCACGACGCCCACCGTGAAGTTGGTGCCGCCGAGGTCGATGCCGACGACGGGTGCGCCTGATCTCTTGCGGTCGCTCATGCCGCCGGGAGCGTACGCGCCGGCGGCCCGTGGAAGATGCGCCGCAGCAGCCGCACGCCGTCGTCGATGATGTAGAGCATGCTGGGCAGCAGCAGCAGCGTGAGCGCGGTGGCGCTGGCGAGCCCCGCGCAGAGGCTGATCGCCATCGGCGCCAGGAACCTGGCCTGGAAGGACTGCTCGAGCACAAGCGGCGCAAGGCCCAGGATCGTGGTGACGGATGTCAGCAGGATGGGACGGATGCGGCGCTGCCCCGCGAGCACGAGCGCCTCGCGCAGCGGGAACCCGGCCTTGCGCTCGACGTTCACGAACTCCACCAGCACGATCGCGTTGTTCACCACGACGCCGGCAAGCGCCACCAGGCCGATCACGCTCAGGAACGTGAGGTCGTAGCCCAGCAGGAAGTGGCCCCAGATGGCGCCCACGATGCCGAAGGGAATCGACATCATGATCGCGAAGGGCTGCAGGTAGTTGCCGAAGAGCCACGCGAGGATGACGTAGATGAGCCCGAACGCCACGAGGATCGCCAGGGGCAGCGCCGCAAATGCCTCATTGAGGTCGCGCTGCCTGCCGCCCGCGCTGACCGTGACGCCAGCGTGCCGAGCGAGGATCTCGTTCACCTTCGGCGCCGCGTCGAGCACGACCGTCTCGGGCGACATGCCATCCTCGACGTCCGCGGTCACCGAGATCGTGCGTGCCCGGTCGATGCGGCGGATGACGCTGCTCGACGTGCCCAGGGTGATGTCGGCGATCTCCGAGAGCGGCGTGGCGGGCCCTGCCGGCGGCACGACCCACAGCAGGTCGATCAGGTCGCTGCGGCCGCGGCTCGCGTCATCCAGCCGCACGCGCACGTCCACATCCTCGCGGTCCGCGCTGTAGGTGTGCGCGTCGATCCCGAAGAGTGCGCCCCTGACCTGTCGGGCCACTCCGGCAGGCGTGAACCCGAGCGCTGCGGCTGAGGGGTTGAGCTCCACCGCGATCTCCGGCTGCGCATCGAAGTCGTCGTCGGAGACGTGGAGCACCGACGCGTAGCCGGCGAGCATGCCCTTGATCTCCTCTGCGGCCTCGCGCAGTGCGGCCACATCCGTGCCTGAGAGCTCGTAGGTGATGTCCGACCCGGCGGGGCCGCCCGAGATCTCCGTGAACTGCACATCCTCGACTTCCGGCATGTCCCCCGCTGCGCGGCGCACGGCGTCGATCACCTCGCCGCTGCGGCGGTCTCTCTCCTCGACGGGCGCGAGCTCCACGAAGATCTGCGCCAGGTTGCCCGACGAGCTGTCCGCGACCGCCGTCTCGTAGTTGAGCCGCACGCCGTAGATGGACGTGATCGCGCGCGACTCCGGCTGCGACCGCGCGGCCGCCTCGAAGCGCGCGCCGATCTCGCGCGTGCGCTCGACCGGCGTGCCCAGCGGCATGCGCACGTCGATGATGAAGGTCTCGGTGTCGTCCGCGGGCAGGAACGTGAACGCCACACGCCCTCCCGCCACCATCCCGAGGGACACGATGAAGAGCGCGATGGCCGCCGTCACCGTGGTGTAGCGGTGGTCGACGCACCAGGTCGCGATGCGCGTGTAGCGGCTGGTGATCCGCGGCCACAGCGTGGTCTCGCGCCAGACGTCAAGCCGCCCGGTGTAGCGATCCACGAACCAGCGCTTGCCCGACCGCAGGCGCCTCATCGAGTGGTAGAGGTGGCTTGGCAGCACCAGCACCGCCTCGATCACGCTCACCGCCAGCGCCAGGGTCACCACGGCGGGCAGCTCCCCGAGCAGGTCGCCGATGCGCCCGCCCACCAGGCTGAGCGGAAGGAACGCCACCATCGTCGTCGACACGCTGCCGACCACGGGCCAGAAGACGCGCGAGACGCCCTGCGTGCACGCTTCCTCAGTGGACACTCCCTCGCGCGACACCTGGTCGATGCTCTCGGCGAACACGACCGCATCGTCGGCCAGCATGCCCAGCGCGATGAGCAGCGCGAACATCGTGAGCAGGTTCAGCGACACGCCCGTCACGTTCATCACGAGCAGCGTGCCCATGATGGCCAGCACGATCCCGGAGGTCACCCACCACGCCACGCGCCAGTTGATGCCCAGCAGCAGCGCGATGAACACCAGGATCGCGCCCTGCACCGCATTGCCGGTGAGCAGCTCGAGGCGCCCCTCGATGAGGCGCGCGAGGTCATTGTGCGCCTGGATGCCCACCGACCCGGGCCCGCGGCGGTCTCCGGCGATCCATCCCTCGAGCCGCGGCGATCCCATCATGCGCTCGAGGAAGCCGATCTCGACCGGCTCTCCGCGGCGGCCCTTCACGTAGCCGCGCACGAACTCGGCCATGCGCACGGCGTCCTGCTTGCCGGTGCGGAACACAGTGAGGTTCGAGGCAGGGAGCCCGTTGAAGCGGCGCCCGACCTCATCCTCGGTCCATCCCTCCTCGACGAGGGCGATGTCCCCGACGCGGATGATCCGTCCCTCGCCATCGGCCTTGATCACGATCTGGCGCACGAGGTCGGCGCGCTCGCCGACACCCAAGGTCCTCACGCTCGTCTCGGCATCGCGCGTGCGCAGCGATCCGCCCGGCACCTCCCGCATCCACGCACTGATCGCGTCGGACACGGCCGTGATGGAAAGCCGATGCCGCAGCAGCGCGTCCCGGTCGACCTCCACGCGGAGCTCCGCGCGCCTGGTGCCCGCGATCGCGATCGTGCCCATGCCTGGCCATGCGCGCAGGTCATCCTCGACCTCGCGGATCGAGCGCTTGAGCGTCTCCTCGTCTGTCTCGCCGAAGACGGTCACCTGAATCACGGGCAGGTTCGGCTCGAACTCCACCACGCGGACCCGCTCGGCGTCAACTGGCAGGTCCTGCAGGCTCTCGATGCGGTTCTGCAGGTCGTCGATGCGGCGCCTCACGTCCGCGCCGTCGTCGAACTTGACGACGATGCCGCCGCCGCCCTCGAGGATCGTGGTCGTGATGCGGTCGACATCCTGGATGTCCAGCACGGCATCCTCGATCTTGCGGGCGAGCGTGTCCTCGACCTCCTGCGGGCTCGCGCCCGGATAGGCCAGGATGATGCGCGCCGCATCAGGCTCGAGGTCGGGGAAGAACTCGCGGCGCATCGTGAACGCGCTGTAGAGCCCACCCGCGATCATCGCCCACATGACGACGCTCGCCGCCACCGGGTTGCGCACGAAGAACCGGACCGCGCCGATCACTGTGGGACGCGCTCCTGCACGGCTGCGTCGCCCGGCACCGCGACCGAGGCTGGCGCTGCGGAGGGTTCGGGTGCAGCCGCGGTGCCCGAACCCGATGCGGGCGCCGCAGCGGCGTCACCGCCCCCCAGCGGTGTCACCGCCGCACCCGGCGAGTAGGTGCGCGACCCGTCAATCACGACAAGCGTCCCTGGCGGCAGCGGCTCCGCGAGCACGAGCCACTCGAGGTCGCCCGTCGAGAGGCCCTCCACCGTGCCGCGGAAGGCGTACGCCACGGTGACCGGCATCGACGCCAGCGCGCCATCGCGCACCACAAGCACCCGCTCAGCGCGCACGGATCGCCGCGGCACCACCGTACTCATGCCTTCCGGCGGCGACTCGACGATCGCCTCGGCGAAGTCTCCGGGCGCGAGCACGATGCCCTTGGCGTCGGCCTGCGACACCTCCGCATAGACCGTCATCGTGCGGCTGACCGCGTCGTCCTCGGGCTCGATGCGGCTGACCGCGGAGATCACCTCCGACCCGTCTGCGCCTCGCATGCGCGCGGGCACTCGCGAGGACGTGATGCGGACGCGGTCTCCACGCTTCACTGACGCGCGCGCTGCCGATGGGAGCGTGATCGGCACCTCGACGCGGCTGTCGTCCACCACGCGCGCCACAGGCTGACCAGGCATCACGTTCTCGCCGATCTCGAGCGAGAAGCTCTGCAGCACGCCGCCGATCGGGCTTGCAATGGTGCACCGCTCGAGCGCGGCCCGCGCCTGCCCGAGCGCCGATGACGCGGCCTCCTGCTGCGCCTGAAGCGACGTCTTCCGAGGCACCATCATGCCCAGCGACTCGCGCAGCTGCGAGAGCAGACGCTCGGCGGCAAGCACCGCACCGCGCGCACGGTCGGCCTCGCGGGGCGCGACCGCACCTGCCGCTGCCGCATTGCTGACGCGCCGCTCGTCCTCGCGGGCAAGCTCAAGGTCGGCCTCCGCGAGCTTCACGCGCTCCTGCAGGCCCGTGCGCTCCACCTCAAGCGCGCCCAGCTGCGCATCGAGCGACGCCAACTGCTGCTGCGCGCTGTCCACGCTGCGCCGGTAGTCCGCATCGTCGAGGCGCACCAGCACCTCCCCAGCGGCGACGGGCTCGCCCACCTTCAGCCGCGCAGGCACGTCGATGACGGTCGAGGCCACGCGTGCGGACACGTTGGCGGCATCGATTGGCCTCACCACCCCGTAGCCCAGCCACTGTCGCGGCAGGCTCATGAGGGGCGGCTCGACGACGGGCACCGGAATCGGCGCCCCGCGCCCGGATCCCGCCGCCGGCAGCGGCCGCGTCATCACCAGCACCACAAAGATGACGACAGAGGCCAGCAGGATCGCCAGCGCGATCATCACCCGGCCAGCGAGCGGCGACGATGGCGGCGCCTCGGCGGGCGCCATCCCCGCCTCGTGCCCCGCGACAAGGTCGATCGACTCGCCGGTCGCATCCGCGTCAACACCGGTGCGCAGCGCACCCGTCGATGCTCCGATCGGGCCGGCCACAGTGTCTGCGCTGGGACTTCGGGACAGGTCGCTCATGGGGAATGCAGAACGGAGAAGCGTAGCCGCGCACGCCGGGCCTCCGCTGCGCGAATCCTCCGCGTTTGCAGACCGTTATGCCGCACTAGACTCGCAAGCCCATGAGCCGAGACTCCCGCATCAGTGCAGACGACGTCCGGCACGTTGCGCGCCTCGCGCGCCTCGCGCTCCCTGAGTCTCGCATCGAGGCGATGGCCGCGGACCTTCGGGCCATCGTGGCCCACATCGACAAGCTCTCGAGCGCGGACGTGGACGGCCTCGAGCCGATGGCGCATCCATCGGCCACCGTCAACCGGCTTGCGGATGACGTCCCCGAGCCGTCGATGCCGGTCGAGGACCTTCTCCGCAACGCACCCGATGTCGAAGGCGACTTCCTCGCGGTGCCCAAGGTGATCGGAGGCGACTCGGCATGAGCGCCCCGGCGATCGCAGGATCCGCAGCAGGGCCGCGCGACCTCTCTGCGCTGCGC
>VERO01000336.1 GCA_018882625.1 Phycisphaerales bacterium
CACGCCGGGGATGGTGAGGCTTGTGCCGCCGCTCTACCTCAGGCATGCGGAAGGGGACCCGAACGTCCCGCATGCCGCAAGGCTGAGGGGGATCACCCGGTTCTGGTACGCGCGGAATTCGCTCCTCATCTCGGCGGCGCAGTCCTCGATCCGGGCGCTGGGCGATGCGGGCATTGACGTGGCCATCTTCAAGGGGCTGTCAGCGGCGCTCCTCGTGCACGGACGGATGGCGGCGCGCCCGATGATGGACATCGACATCCTGGTGCCTCGGCCGGACTATGCGCGAGCGGATGAGATCCTGCGAGATGGGGGCTGGGAGTATCGCCACTCGCCAGAGCAGCGGATGGTCGCTGATCACTCCATCGACTACGTGCATCCCAACGGATGCTCGCTGGACCTTCACGTGAGGCCGCTGCTCGAGGTCCGCAACGGGTTGCTCGAGCCTGAGGTCTTCGCGCGCGGACGCCGCATCGACTGGTGCGGTTGCACGGTGATCGTGCCCTGCCTCGAGGATGAGGTCCTGATCGCGCTCGTGGGCGCCGTGCGCGAGCGTGCGCGTGCGCGGCTCGACTGGGTCTCCGACATGGTGCGCATGCTCGAGCGCCAGCCGGGACCTGACTGGCACGTCATCTGGGAGCGTGCCCGCAGGTACGGCGTGGTGCAGGAGCTGCTCGAGGCGATGCTGGTGCTTGGGGACATCAGGGGTCTCGAGCGGATCCGCCAGGTGCTCGAGGGACTGCTTGCGCAATCGCCCGATGTCGAGCGGGAGTGCGTGCAGGTGGCGCTCGGCAGCTGCCGCACCTACGGACTTCCGGATTCGCTCTGCAGCACTCCCGAGCGCGAGGCGTCGCGAGGCGTCAGCGCGATGCGCATCGTGACCGACGACCGGGATGCCGTGGTCGGCATTCACCTGCGGCGCAAGCACATGCACCTGGTGCCGGCACTCCTGCGCGTCACCGATGGCGCACGGTGGCAGCAGTGCGTCGAGAGCGCTCCCCAGCAGGGGGAGGGGATCGTCGGATTCCCGGCGGGACTGGTGGAAGTCGGGGATCCGTGCATGCCCGATGCGGCCTATGCGGCGCGGATCGACATCAGGTCCGAGGTTCCCATCCGTCTCCGTGCGTCGGAGCGGGTCTCGATTGATGTGACGGTGACCAACTCCTCATCCCACCCGTGGCCCCTGCCAGGGTCATCGCAGGTGCCCCTTGGCGTCTCCTGGCACGTCGAGCTGCCCGACGGCTCGATCGTGCACTGGGACATGCCGAGGCACTTTCTCGACATGGCGGCGGCGAGCCCACTCCGCATCGCCTACCTCGAGCCCGGCGGGATCATCGGGTGCGCGATCGCGTTTGTCGCGCCATCAGTGCCTGGGCACTACGCGATCCGCCTCGACATGGTCCATGAGCGCGTCTGCTGGTTCTCGGCGAGGGGATCGACCTTCCCGTCGTGGCAGCTCGAGGTCTTCGCCTGATGCAGCGCTGCCTCAAGGGCATCACCGGATGAAGCGCAGCCTGCCGAAGTCGGGAATGAAGCTGGAGCCGCCAGGAGACATCGGAAGCGGGGCAGGGAAGTAGACCGTCCACGCCTGGCCGATCAGCATCTCGTGGGGCACGATGAATGGCTCCGTGACGCCGAGCTCCCGGGACACGAGCGCGTGCGGCCGTCCCCACAGGCGCGAGTCCCGGCTGGCCGCGCTGTTGTCGCCGAACATGACGTATGCGCCGTCCCCGAGCTGCGCAGGGCTGCGCGGATCGCACGCGAACGCCAGTCCGTCGACCGGATCGCCGTTGCAGGGGAACTGGTCGTTGGGGTTGAGGAATGCGGGCCGGTAGTAGAGGTCGCGGTCGACGATGACACGCCGCAGCGCGAAGGGCGAGCCCGAGAAGGACCAGCGGAGCGTTGGCGGCGCGGGCCGCTGGCCGACGGGATTCGCGATGACCTGCTCGAGCGTCCGGCCGTAGTGCGCGAGCGCGATGCGCCGGAGCGGGTCACCGAGCTCGTAGTCGAGCGTCGCGATGCGCAGTCCATCGGCAAACACCGCGAGCGACTGGTCCACGTGCCAGAACTCGAGCAGCACGGGCGATGCCGCGGGTGGGGTCCACGCGGTCTCGGATGATGTGACAGGCGCCTCCGAGTCCTGCGGCGTCACCGAAAGCCGAACCGCGCCGGAGCCGATCTCCATCCGCATGGTGTGCCCACGCGCGCCAAGCTCGATGGCTGTCGCGAAGTCCTTGGGGCTGCCGATCTCGACCGCCGCCTGCACGCGCAGGTCTGCGGTCGGGTACAGCGCGACATCGTTGCGGTAGACGTTGTAGCCGTTCCAGTCGTCGAGCGGCATGATTGCGCCGTCCCACGTGAGCGATGCGGGGCTCGCGCTGCCTCGCACCCATGCGCGGTCACCGCGAATGTCCCAGCCCTCGCTGGGCACCCACGGGGCGCCCTTCCAGCGCACGCGCATCGCGCCCTCCATGGCCTGCACGTCCACTGGCTGGTAGTCGCTGTCGTAGACCGGCTGCCACACGGCAC
>VERO01000337.1 GCA_018882625.1 Phycisphaerales bacterium
GTCTGCCACGGATCCGGCGTGGGGTCGTAGGCCACCACGAAGTCGTTCGCGAACTCGAGCGTCAGCCGTGCGGCCACGATGCGGTAGTCGCCCACGCCCCGTCCCGGCTCCACCTGCGATGACGTCGGGAAGCCAACGATGAGCTGCGCGTCACGGCTGTCGAAGTCGGTGCCTCCGGGCTCCGAACCGAAGACCGAGATGACCGGGCGCGTTCCGGGCGTCGCGTTGAAGGGGTACATCCACCGGTCAAGCGATGGCGCGCTCCACGAGGCGTCGACGACCGTGCTCGCTGGGGCCCGCGCCGCGGCGGTGGCGATGCACAGCGCGCCGCACGCCGCACGAGCACTAGGATTCCCCGTCCGCCGTCGTGGACCGCATCGTGACACCATTGCAGCGCTACACAGTAGGTCGGATCCGAGCGAGAACCAAGCGTGTGCCGCGCGGTTTCTCCATCACCGAGCTTCTGGTGGTCATCGGCGTGGTGGCGCTGCTGGTGGCGCTGGTCGTTCCCACCGCGAGGATGGTGCGCAAGGCGGCCGCCAAGACTCGCGAGCTCACCACGGCGCGCATGCTCGGCCAGGCGTGGACCCACTACGCGACTGACTCTTCGGGCGTCGTGCTGCCCGGCTTCCGCACTGGACTGCCCGCATTCGGGCCCGACGGCACTCCCATCCCGCCGTCCACATTCTCGGGTTCGGGTGCTGCGATCGCCGCACGATGGCCGTGGCGGCTCACGCCCTACCTCGGCAGCGACGTGATGAACCTGTTCGCAGGTCCGCAGCGCGAGGCGCTGCTTCGGCTGCGCGCGTCATCCGATGTCGACCGCTTCTACTACCTCGCGAGCCTCGTCCCGAGCTTCGGGCTCAACAGCGCGTGGGTAGGCGGCGACAGCGACCGGCTCGGGTTCCTCCCGCCGACCATCGGCGGCCAGCCCAACCCGTTCCGCGACTTCTACATCACCCGCCTCTCGCAGGTCTCGCATCCGGAGCGGCTCACGCTGTTCGCGTCGAGCCGGATGGCCAATGCGTTCGGGAACGATCCGCTCGGGCAGTACTTCGACGGCGCGACGATCGAGGGCTACTTCCGCATCGACAGCCCATGGCTGCAGGCGCGCGTCTGGGCCGAGCGGTACCTGCCTGAGGACCCCGCATCCAACGGCAACGTATCCGCGCGTGCAGACGGCGATGCGGTCGTGGTCACCGCATCAGGCTCGACCGAGGCCGTGCCGGTGCAGCAGCTCGATGACATGCGCAGGTGGGCCGACCAGGCCGACCGCATCGACTGGCGACTCGGTCAGTAGCGCTGCCGGTGCACGCGAAGGCTTGGCTCGTCCGCGCGGCGGCGCCGCGCTCACTCGTCGCTCTCGCGCAGCTTCGCGAGCACCGAGTAGTCCTCGAGCGTCGTGGTGTCCTGCGACGATTCCCTGCCTGCGGCGATGTCGCGCAGGAGCCGGCGCATGATCTTGCCGCTGCGCGTCTTCGGCAGTGCCGCCGTGAACCGGATCATGTCGGGCCTTGCGATCGCGCCGATCTCGCGCGTGACATGCTCGCCGAGGGCAGCGCGCAGCTCCGGGGTGGCGCGGTCCGCCCACTCCGGGCCAAGCGTCACGAACGCGGCGATGCCCGTGCCCTTGATCTCGTGCGGCATGCCGACGACCGCAGCCTCCACCACGGCCTCGTGCGACACGAGCGCGCTCTCGACCTCCATCGTGCCGAGCCGGTGCCCGGAGACATTGATGACATCGTCGATGCGCCCCATGATCCAGAAGTAGCCGCGCTCGTCGCGCCGCGCGCCGTCGCCGGCCACGTACATGCCGGGCACCTTGCTCCAGTACGTCTCGATGAAGCGCTGGGCGTCGCCGTGGATGCCCCGCGTCATGCCCGGCCACGGATGGCGGATCACCAGCAGGCCGCCGTGGTTGGCGGGCAGCTCCTCGCCGCGCTCGTTGACGATCGCCGCATCGATCCCGAAGAAGGGAAGCGTGCATGAACCCGGCACTGTCGGCGTGCACGACGCGATGGGCGTGATGACGTGCCCGCCGGTCTCGGTCTGCCAGAAGGTGTCGACGATCGGGCAGCGCCCATGCCCGATCGTGTCGCGGTACCACATCCACGCCTCCGGATTGATCGGCTCGCCTACCGTGCCGAGCACGACGAGGCTCGACAGGTCGTGCGCCTTGGGGTGCCGGTCGCCCCACTTCATGAACGCGCGGATCGCGGTGGGCGCGGTGTAGAAGTGCGTCACCCGGTGCCTCTCCACGATCGACCAGAAGCGGTCCTCGGCCGGGAAGTTCGGCGCGCCCTCGTACATCAGCGTCGGGACGCGGTTCGGAAGGATCCCGTAGACGATGTAGCTGTGGCCGGTGATCCAGCCGAGGTCCGCCGTGCAGAAGTAGACCTGCTTCGTGCCGGACTGCAGGTTGAATGTCCAGCGTGCGGTGGCGGCGGTGAAGACCATGTAGCCGCCGGTGGTGTGCAGGATGCCCTTGGGCTTGCCGGTGGTGCCGCTGGTGTAGAGC
>VERO01000058.1 GCA_018882625.1 Phycisphaerales bacterium
AGGTGCAGGTCGATGTCATCAACGAGGGATTCAGCTACCGATCCTTCTCGTACAAGTTCGACTGGGTTGACCGCTCGGGGAACGTCATCCCATCGCAGACGAGCGTGTGGAAGACGGCGGCCGTCCCGTCGGGAAGCTCGGTCATGATCCGGTCGATCGCGCCCTCCGAGGCCGCCACTGACTTCCGCCTGCAGGTGCGCCGCGGCGAGTGATGCGCGAGGCTGCAGCCACGCGCCCTTGCGGGCACTTCTCCATGTCACGCCATCCAACCCAGGGACCAATCCCATGAACCCCAGATTCCTTGCCGCCATTCCCGCATCAGTCATCGCACTCGCAGGCTGCGGAAGCCCTGCCAAGTACATCGAGACCGGAAGCCCGCAGTCCGTGGTGAGCGTCGGCGAGGTCGACATGCAGGACGTGCTGAAGGCATCATCCGGCATGCTCGAGTCGCTGCTCGAGACAGGCATCCTCAAGACCGGCCAGTCCCGGCCGGCCCAGCTCGTGATCGACAAGGTCGTGAACGACACCAGCTCGCAGTTCGATGTCGGCGAGCTGCTGTTCCGCATGCGCGAGCAGATGGTCAACTCGGGGCAGGCTCAGGTGGTGACCACCTTCGGCGCGAACCCTGAGGACAAGACAGCGCAGGACCAGCTCCGCGCGCAGGCGTTCAGGCAGGGCAACCAGGTCGACGGCATGCCCGCCCCCGACTTCTCGCTCTCCGGGAAGATCACCCAGATGAAGCGTCAGGCCGGCAGCACGCGCCAGACCACGTACACCTTCCGGCTCACGCTCACGAACGTGCGCACCGGCCTTGAGGTGTGGACCAAGACCGTGGACATGACCAAGCAGGGCACCAAGGACGCCGTCGGATTCTGAGCATGCGCGACGCGGGGCCGGAGCGCTGGTCGCGGTCCCGAATCGCCGCGCTGGCGGGGGGTCCTGCGCTCGGGCTCGTGGGCTGGGCGTGGTGCGAGCCCTCGCTTGGTGGCGCTGGCGCGCTGTCGCCCGCCGGGGCAGCCACGGTGGGCATGCTGGTCTGGATGGCGGTGTGGTGGGCGACCCAGGCGGTTGACCTGGCGATCACGGGCCTGCTGCCGGTCGTCGTGTTCCCGCTGGCGGGAATCGCGCCGACGGAGCAGGTGCTTCCGCCCTACGCCAACGACGTGATCTTCCTGTTCGCAGGAGGATGCGTCATGGCGTTCGCCATCGAGCGGCATGGGCTCGGCGAGCGCTTCACGTCGATGGTGCTCTCCCGCATCGGTCATGCGCCTCAGCGCGTGGTCGCCGGATTCATGGTGACGACCGCGCTCGTGAGCGCATGGGTCTCGAACACGGCAGCCACCGCCATGATGCTGCCGCTCGCGATGGCTGCGATCGCGTGGTTCGCGGGTGCGCAAGGCGTCGCTGATGGCGTGGATGGTTCGGGCCGCAGGCCGATGCAGCAGTTCCAGCAGGCCGTCCTGCTCGCGGTGGCCTACGGGGCAAGCATCGGCGGCGCGATGACCATTCTCGGAAGCCCGCCGAACCCGATCGCCGCGGAGTGGATTCGAGAGAGCGGCGGAGAGATGTCCTTCGCGCGATGGGCATCCTTTGGCGTGCCGCTTGGAGTGGCGATGATGGCCGGTGCGCTTGTGGCGTTCCGGTTCCTGTTCCCGTGCCGTGGCCTGCGTGCGCCAGTGCAGGATGCCACCGCCTTCGCGAACCGGGCGCCGATGACCCGGGCCGCATGGATCACGCTGGCGGTCTTCGCATGCGCGGCCACCGCGTGGGTCGCGGCGCCGCTGGTCGCCCCATGGACGGGACTCCGGCTGCGCGACGGCCAGATCGCGGTTGCGGCAGCGATCGTGCTGCTGGCGGTGCCCGAAGGTCGTGGCCAGGCCAAGGCCATCGTGCCCTGGTCCGACATCGGCAGGCTCCCGCTGGGCGTGTTCCTGCTCTTCGGCGGAGGCCTTGCGCTGGCCGATGCCATGCAGCGCACTGGCGTGTCGGATGCGATCGCAGCATCGCTCACGGGGCTCTCGGCAATGCCGGAGCCGCTGCTGATCCTTCTCGTCGTGCTGGTGATGGTCTTCGCAAGCGAGATCGCCTCCAACACTGCGCTCGCCGCGACGGCCGTGCCGATCGTGGGCGCGATGGCTGCGGGGCTTGGCGTGCCATCCGAGCGGCTCGTGATCGCGGCGGCGCTCGGCGCGAGCTACGCGTTCATGCTGCCGGTAGGCACGCCGCCCAACGCGATCGTCTACGCCACAGGCTGCGTGCCGGTGCGGTCCATGCTGAGGGCCGGGCTTGTGCTGAACATCATCGCGGCGGCGATTGTGACGGCCGTGTGCCTCCTCATCGTGTAGTCGCCTGCGCAGGCGCATGCGCATCGACATCCTGTGTGCGCGTTCGTACGCTTGCCGCCCATGAGCACGATGGCACGGCTGGCATCCTGGTGCGTGATGGTGTGGATCGTGTTGGCACCTGTCGCGCCAGTCTTCGCGGTGCAGGGGGTTGCCCCTGCAGCGCAGCGTCCGGCATCCGCAGCGCAGGAGTCGCCGCGCGCCGCGATGGAGTCCTACATCAGCGCCGCAAGGGCCGGCGACTGGGATGCGGCAGCGAAGTACCTCGAGGGTGGCGATGCGACTGAGGCTCGGCGCCTGAAGGTGGTGCTCGACCGGTGCCTCTGGATCAACTTCGATGCGCTGAGCGACAGTCCGGACGGGAATGCGGATGACGGGCTGCCGAGCGGGCTCGACCGCGTAGGCGAGGTGAAGGCGAAGGACCTTGACGTGCCTATCGACGTCGAGCGGGGTGCCGATGGCGCGTGGCGCTTCTCGGGGTCGACGATGGAGGCGCTTCCGATGCTCTGGTCCGCGCACGGCCACGGGCCGATCGTCGAGATGCTCCCGCACCAGCTGATTGACGTGCAGTTCCTGGAGGTGGCGCTGTGGCAGTGGATCGCGATCGCGCTGCTGATGGTGGCGGGATGGCTTGCGGCGCTGGTGCTGGCGCCGCTGCTCGAGTGGATCGTGCGCTCCGCATCGCGGGACACGGGATGGCAGGCGATCGGATGGCGGATGCTCAATGCAGGACGGAGCGGGCTGCGCTGGTTTGCGGCGCTGCTGGTGCTTCGGGCGGGCGCCGGCGCGCTTGAGCTCTCGGTGCCTGCGCACGACGCGCTTCGGGTGATCACGATGGCGATCGGCTCGCTGGTGGCTGCATGGTCCATCTCGAGCGCCGTGACGGGCGGTGCGCTGGCGCTCCAGGATCGTGCGCTCGCGGCGGGCCGCCAGGGCATGCTCGCCGTGATCATGCTGGTGCGGCGCACGCTGCAGGTGCTCGCGTGGGTCCTGGGGGTGGTCATCGCCGCGACTGCCGCCGGCTTTGACATGACGGGCGTGCTCGCTGGCTTGGGCATCGGCGGCATCGCCATCTCGCTTGCCGCGCAGCGGACCATCGAGAACATCTTCGCCGGCGTGAGCATCGTCGCGGACCAGCCAGTGCGCGTCGGGGACACCTGCCGCATCGGGCCGCGCATCGGCACCGTCGAGCGCATCGGCATGCGCTCGGTGCAGCTGCGGTCGCCTGAGAGGACCCTGGTGACGATTCCCAACAGCCAGTTCGCCGCCGCGGAGGTCGAGTCGCTCGCGGCCCGCGACCGGATGCGCATGCACATGACGATCGGCCTGCGCTACGAGACAACGCGTGACGAGATGCAGCAGGCGCTGCAGCGGTGCGAGTCGCTGCTGCGTGCGCACCCGCGGGTGCTGCCTGAGGGGATCCGCGTCCGGTTCGTGGGCTTCGGCGCATCGAGCCTCGATGTGGAGATCCAGGCCTTCATCGGTACGCGCGACTGGGAGGAGTTCCTGCAGCAGCGGCAGGCGATCCTGCTCGAGATCATGGGCGCGGTGGAGGCCTCCGGAACCGGGTTCGCGTTCCCGTCGACCACGGTGTACCTCGCCCGCGACAGGGCACCCGCGGACTCGCCCTCAGGGGGCTGAATGCCTGCTCAGGCAGGCGGTGACCGGCGCCGCGGATCGGCGTACTCTCTGCCCCCTATGTCTCGCGCCATCAGCGTCGGAATCGTGGCTGGAGCCCTGGCTGTCGTGGGAGTCGCCCAGGCGGCTCGGGTGAGTCTGCCCGCACCCGCCAGCCAGATCGATGCGGGCATCGCGGCGGGTACGCCCGTGACCCTGCGACTTGTCGGGGGCGACGTGATCCGCGGCACGCTCGTCTCCGAGTCTCCGGAGTCGATCGTCGTCCGCCATCCGGTGCTCGGGGACCTGACGCTTCAGCGGCTCAACGTCACCGCGATGGCGCCGACCTCGGCGATGGCTCCGCAGGAACCGCCATTCGTCAAGGCGGAGACGCAGGACACGGTGCTCGATGTGCAGGCCTCGAGCGCCGAGGGCACGCGCGACATGGCGGTGAAGGACGAGGCGATAGGCGCGGCCAAGGGCGAGACCGCAGCGCCGCCGGCGGATGCAGCGGCGGCGGCTGACGCGCCAATCCCCTCCAAGTGGAAGTTCTCGCTTGCGGCCAACGCGAACTACGTCGACTCTGCGGACGAGCAGATGGACTTCCGCGTCGCGGGCAGTGCCGTCTACGAGGATCCCGATGTCGAGAAGCTGAAGATCGACGCCGAGTACTTCTTCCGGACGGTCAACAGCGACACGACCGACAACAACCTTCTGGCGACCGGCGTGTACGACTACTTCTTCAAGGACTCCTCATGGCTCGCGTTCGGCAAGGTGCAGGGACAGGCTGCCCCGCTCGAGGCCTGGGAGCAGCGTGTTTCGGGCTGGGGCGGAGTCGGCTACCGGTTCTTCAGGGAGGCGCCGCTGGTGCTGACCGGAAGGATCGGCGCCGGTGCCACACGCGAGTTCGGGGACATCAACCAGACCACCGCTGAGCTGTACCTCGAGCTGGCAGGCAAGTGGGACATCACCGAGTTCCAGTCGCTTGAGGCGAGCTGCTGGATCGCGCCGGAGTTCGAGGACTTCAGCGACTACCTGCTGCTCTCAAGGCTTGAGTGGAACGTGAAGGTCGATCCGTCGATCGGCCTCTCGTTCCTGGGCGGTCTGCGCTACGAGTACCAGTCGAACGTGCCTGCGGGCGACAATCCGGATGACCTCCGCGTGTACGCGGGCCTCAAGCTCGACTTCTGAACTGCAGCCGCATGGCGCGGCGTCCGGTCGGCCACCCAACGCCTCGTGACCCGATCTGCTGGGGCGGATCAGCGCCCGAAGAGGCGCGTCAGCAGCGTGCCGCCTGGCTTCGCGTGCTTGATGAGGATCTCAAGCTCGCCCGCATCGAAGTAGACGCCCTGGCAGCTCGAGCACTGGTCCACCATGACGTTCTCGAGCGCCTTCTCCTGCATCTGGCCACCGCACTTGGGGCACCGCATCCAGTGCGCAGCCTGCACCGCGGACTGCTGTGTGGACTTGCGCTTGGCGTCGAGCTCCGCGCGCAGCTTGGCGAGCGCCTCCTTCTCGCGCTTGTGGAACTCTGCCTCGAGCTGGTTGTAGCCGGTGGATTCAGGTGTCGAACTCATGACTGGCTCCTTGAATCGGAGGGTAACGCTGGGAGAGCGCACAAGTTCCTCAAGGCAGGGGTCGGGTAGGACACAATAGTCCTATAAAACAATGACACCGTCCAAGATTTCACAGGTAGCGCTGGCACATCAACCGAAATCAAGATACAAAGGTAGGTGTATCTCTGGCAGGGCTCGGCGGTCCGAGTCTCGTGCCACACCAAAGAAGGAACTTCCATCGATGAGCTCCATGGCGACGGCATCAGGACATTCGGGGGCGCACGCGCCCGCACTCGAGCGATTCTCGTACGACGATGCGATCGTCCGGAAGTTCTTCGCGGCCACTCTCCTGTGGGGCGTCATCGGCATGGCCGTGGGCGTGCTGGTGGCGATCCAGATCACGCTTCCGCAGGCGAACTTCGGCGAGTGGCTCTCGTTCGGCCGGCTGCGCCCGCTGCACACCAATGCGGTGATCTTCGCGTTCGCGGGCAATGCGATCTTCTGCGCCGTCTACTACTCGTCGCAGCGCCTGCTCAAGGCGCGGATGTTCAGCGACGCGCTCTCGAACATCCACTTCTGGGGATGGCAGCTCATCATCGTCGGTGCCGCGATCACGCTGCCGCTGGGCATGACGCAGGCCAAGGAGTACGCGGAGCTCGAGTGGTTCCTCGACATCGCGGTCGTGCTCATCTGGGTCGTGTTCGCGGTCAACTTCTTCGGCACGCTGTGGCGCCGTCGCGAGCGGCACCTGTACGTGGCGATCTGGTTCTACATCGCCACGATCGTCGCGGTCGCGATCCTCTACATCTTCAACAACCTGGCGCTGCCGGCCGACTGGACGCGCAGCTACTCGATCTACGCAGGCAGCCAGGATGCGTTCATGCAGTGGTGGTACGGGCACAACGCCGTGGCGTTCTTCCTCACGACGCCGTTCCTGGGCCTGATGTACTACTTCCTGCCCAAGGCCGCGGAGCGGCCGGTGTTCAGCTACCGGCTGTCGATCGTCCACTTCTGGACGATCGTGTTCGTCTATATCTGGGCAGGGCCGCACCACCTGCACTACACGGCGATCCCGGACTGGGCGTCGACGCTCGGGATGCTGTTCAGCATCATGCTGTGGATGCCCTCCTGGGGCGGCATGATCAACGGCCTGCTCACGCTGCGTGGTGCGTGGCACCGCGTGACCACGGATCCGGTGCTCAAGTTCTTCGTGGTGGGCATCACGTTCTACGGCATGAGCACCTTCGAGGGACCGCTCCTGAGCGTGAAGACCGTGAATGCGCTGAGCCACTACACCGACTGGAACATCGCGCACGTGCACTCTGGCGCGCTCGGCTGGGTTGGGTTCATGGTCTTCGGCATGATCTACTGGCTCGCGCCGCGACTCTTCCAGACGCCGATCGCCAAGCCCGGGTGGGTCACCCTGCACTTCTGGCTCGGCACCATCGGAATCCTGCTCTACGTGATCTTCATCTACGTGGCGGGGCTCACGCAGGGCCTGATGTGGCGCACATTCAACGCCGACGGGATCCTGCAGTATGACTTCCTGTCGACAGTGACCAAGCTCGTGCCGCTCTACTGGGTGCGCACCTTCGGCGGCACGCTGTACGTGGTCGCGCTCATCATCGGCTGCGTCAACCTCTGGCTGACGTGGCGCAACCGTCCGAAGACCTACGAGGTGCCGGTGTACGAGGCCCCTGCGCTGTCCCGGGGTTGGAGGCCGAGCCCTGTGCCCGAGTCCGCGCTGCCCAAGGGCATCGTGGTGGAGTGGGGGCGCACGCTCGACAGGTTCGCGGCGCTGCGGTGGCACCGCAACTGGGAGGCCCTGCCGATCACCTTCACGGTGTGGGTGGCGATTGCCGTGATCGTGGCGAGCCTCTTCGAGATCATCCCGATGTTCACGATCCGCAGCGACATCCCGCGGATCGCGAGCGTGACGCCGTATACGCCGCTTGAGCTGGTGGGCCGCAACATCTACGTGAGCGAGGGGTGCGTGAACTGCCACTCCCAGATGATCCGTCCGCTGGTCGCCGAGACCGAGCGCTACGGCGAGTACTCCAAGCCGGGCGAGAGCGTGTATGACCACCCGTTCCTGTGGGGGAGCCGGCGCATTGGGCCGGATCTCGCGCGCGAGGGGGTGTCGAACCCAAGCGCCCTATGGCACCTGCGCCACTTCAACAACCCCACGGACACGAGCCCGGGCTCGATCATGCCTGCCTACGCGCACCTGCTCTCGCAGCCCATCGACTACGCCGACGCGACGCGTTCGGTGGCGGCGATGATGAGGCTGGGCGTGCCGTACCCGAAGGCGGCGCATGAGACCGCGGAGGCGGAGGCGCGCGCGCAGGCAGGCCGCGTGATGGCGCAGCTCATCGACGAGAACGGCAAAGCCGATGGCGTCTCGCAGTTCGGCGACACGAAGGTGATTGCGCTCATCGCCTACATGAAGCGGCTCGGTACGGACCTCAACAAGCCTGTCGAGGTGCCCGCGGTCGCGGCGGTGCCGTCATCGGCAGTGGAGGGCGGGCAATGAGCATGGCCACCGTATCGCTGCTGTTCTTCTTCGGGCTGTTCCTGGCCATCGTGGCGTGGGTCTTTGTCGTGCCCAAGTCGCGGTGGGATCGGGATGCCCAGATTCCGCTCACCAAGGACCCTGTGGAGAACCGCAATGCACGCTGAACGAGCGCCCAACAGATCGCCGGACGCCGCGGGCGCCGGAGAGCCGCTGCTCCTCGCACACGAGGCAGACGGCATCCGCGAGTACGACAACCCGATGCCATTCTGGTGGTCGGCCATCTTCTGGGGGACCATCGTCTTCTCCGGGCTGTACGGCATGTACTACATGATCGGCGTCGGCCCCGGTGTCCAGAGCGAGTACGAGAGCGACGTGAGCGCGTTCTTCCAGGAGCAGGCGGCCAAGCTGGGCGACCTCAAGCCCACAGAGCTGACGATCCTCAGCCTCTCCAACGATCCGAAGATGATGCAGGCGGGCGCCGGGCTCTTCAAGGCCAACTGTGCGGTGTGCCACGGTGCCGATGGCGGCGGCGGCACGGGCCCCAACCTGTGCGACGACTCCTTCCTCAACGTGAAGCGGCCCGAGGACATCTTCACGGTGATCTCGGGCGGCATCGTGCAGAAGGGCATGCCGGCATGGAACGCGCGATTCGGCGAGGCGCAGATGGTGCTGCTGTCCGCGTACGTGGCGCACCTGCGCGGCACGTCGCCTGCGGCGCCGAAGGCTCCGCAGGGCAATGCGATCGCCGCATGGGCTGCCGTGCCCACGCCGACGGAGTCCCCCGCGACGAAGTGAGCGTCCCATGCCCGGAGACTTCACGCTTCCGCAGCTCGACGAGAGGGTCCTCTCGACCCTGAACGCCGACGGCAGCCGCCGCTGGATCGACCCCAAGGCGGTTCGCGGCCCTCTGCACTCGGCGCGTGCGGTGGTCGCATGGAGCCTCATCGCGGTCTTTACGGTGCTGCCGTGGATGCGCATTGACGGCAAGCCACCGATCCTCCTCGACGTGATGACGCGGCACTTCACGGTGTTCGGCACCACCTTCAGGCCAACTGAGACGCTGCTGCTCGCGCTGCTGCTGCTGGTCGTGTTCGTGAGCGTGTTCCTGGCGACTGCAGTGCTCGGCCGAGTGTGGTGCGGATGGGGATGCCCGCAGACCGTGTACCTCGAGTTCGTGTACCGGCCCCTCGAGCGGCTGGTGCTCGGGAAGGGCGCGGTCCGCTCCGGAGGGGCGGCGACATGGCGACGCATCGCGCTCTACGCGCTCTTCCTGCTGATCAGCGCCCACCTCGCGAACACCTTCCTCGCCTACTTCGTGGGCACCGACCGGCTCGTGCAGTGGACACTCCGCAGCCCCGCGGAGCACCCCGCGGCGTTTGCCGTCTTCGCGATCACCACTGGCCTCATGATGTTCGACTTCGTGTTCTTCCGCGAGCAGCTCTGCACGCTGGTGTGCCCCTACGGCCGGTTCCAGAGCGTGCTGCTGGACCGCGACTCGATGATCGTCACCTACGACTCCAGGCGCGGCGAGCCGCGAGCCAACGCCATCGAGCGCAAGGCCATGGCGGCCGAGGGCAAGCCTGCAGGCGACTGCATCGAGTGCTCGTGGTGCCAGCAGGTGTGCCCGACAGGCATCGACATCCGCGACGGGCTCCAGCTCGAGTGCATTCACTGCACCCAGTGCATTGACGCGTGCAATGCCGTGATGGAGAAGGTGGGGAAGCCCAAGGGCCTGATCCGGTACTCCACGCAGAGCAGGATCGAAGGGCTCAAGGGCAGGGTGTTCCGCTACCGGGTCGCGATCTACGTGGCGGTGCTTGGGGCGCTCATCGCCGCCATGGCGCTCCTGCTGGACCGCCGCGTGCCGGTGCTGGTGGAGCAGGCGCGCATGATCGGCGTGAACTTCACCGAGCTTCCCGGTGGCGTGGTGCGGTCGCCTGTGCGACTCCTGCTCGAGAACCGCACCGAGGCTGACGTGTGGGCGACCGTGCGCGGCACGGGAGATGCGCAGGTCGAGGGCAGTGAGGTGCGAGCGCTGATCCCTGCGCTCGAGGCGATGCAGGTCGACATGGCGGTGCTCTCGCCGGCGTCGTCCTTTGGCCGCGGGAGCAGGTCGGCGACGCTGCGCGTGGAGACTGGGGCCGACTCTTCCCGTGAGGTCACGGTGCGACTGGCAGGACCCTTCGGAGGCGGTTCCCCGTGAGCATTGTCGCGAACAGGTGGGTGCTCTTCCCGGTGGCGATGATCGCGGGCACGGTGGTGTTTGCCGTCATCTCCGTGGCGATTGCGGTGGGTGATGGCACGGCGGCGGAGCCCGACTCGTACCGCAAGAGCGTGGCATGGGATGCGCACCGCGCGCAGGTCGCGCAGAATGGGCTGCTCGGTTGGGTGGTCACGCCTACCGTCTCGGGGGGCGGCGGGATGGATGGCACCGTGCTGCTGCGCATCGGTGTGGCTGACAAGCATGCGGTCCCGATCGACGGCGGACGCGTCGCTGCGGAGGTCGTGCCGATACGCGATGCGGACCGGCGCGTGATGCTCGAGCTGAAGGAAGTGTCCCCGGGCATGTACGAGGCCGAGTGTCCAGTGCGCGTCAGCGGCCAGTGGGAGATCCGCACGACGATCGAGTCGCGCGGCAAGCGGTACGCCGATCGCGTGCGGAGGTTCGTGGAGTTCGGGGCCGGAGGAGCCGTGAGCAGGGAGCTGCGGCAGTGATCGCTCTCGCGTCGAGCGTGCTTGCCGCGAGCCTTGTGGGCAGCCTGCACTGTGCGGGCATGTGCGGCGGCATCGCAGCGTGCGCTGGCGGTGTGGGCGAGTGCTCCGCACGGCGCAGTGCGCTGGCGTCGGGCATCTACCACCTGAGCCGCGGAGTGTCCTACGCGGCAGTGGGGATGCTGGCAGGTGCGGTGGGGCAGGCCGTAGATGGCGGCGGAATGCTTGTGGGCGTGCAGCGGGTGGCGGCGATCGGCGCGGGCCTGCTGGTGGCGCTTGTGGGCGTGGCGCTG
>VERO01000338.1 GCA_018882625.1 Phycisphaerales bacterium
GTACGGCAGGTCCTCATGCGGCACGATGCCCGTATCGGTGAACGCGACGATCACCTCGGCACTGCCGTCGGCGCGCCACAGCTGCCACGCAGCCGCCGACTCGATCATCGGGTGGTGCCACTGCTGCGAGTACAGCGGGTCATTGGGCACGAGGTTCGGGAAGACGCGCCAGTTCGGGCACGCGTACTCGAAGAGCCCGGAATCCAGGAGCGCGGCAGCGACCGCGTTCTCCGCAGCCCCGGGAACCAAGGGCACGCCGCCAACGGCAAGCACGAACTCGTCAGTCCGGTCGTTGCGGCGGTTGGCGAACGCACTGATCCGGCGTAGCGCCTGACCACGGTCGGCGGGAGGGAGGTCACCCCGAGGGCGCACGATGAGCTCGCCCGTGAACTCGCGCTCGCCAATGACCTCCGTGAACGGAAGTCCACCGCCAGGCGCACCCCCCGCTGCCGCTGCGGAGACAGAGCTCACGCTGAAGCACCATGCAATTGCTGCGGCGGCCGAGAGTGCGACCGGCGCACCACGTGGCCTCAGACGCGTGCCGGATTCAATGGAGTCTGACTTGGCAAGTGGCATTCGAGCGAGCTCTCAGGTGCGTTGATGGGCTGACCGGCCGGAGTCCCGTCCGGCCGGCCAGCCGCATCATGTGAAGGGCCAGTGACGATCACGCCCGCCGACGGCGCGTGGACAGCATGCCCACGGCGCCGAGCACGGCGAGCGCACCAGGCGCAGGCAGCGCGCAGCCGATGACCTTGTCGGACCATCCGCCTTCGCCGCCGCGGAAGCGCACCACCATGCCGTAGCCTGTCTGATTGAGCGCCGTCTCGGCATCGAGCGCCGACAGTGCCGATGAGCTGCCCGTCATCATGAACGTGAACGTCGCCGAACTGCCGGTCGAGATTCCGCTCGAGGGATTGCCGCCCCCGAGGAAGCCCGCGTTGAGGCCAGCTCCGGCAGCGAACGTGCCATAGGGTGGCGCGGATATCGGTGCCGTGATGTTCTTGAACGCGGCGCTCGAGCTGGATACGAACGAGAGGCCGCTGGCCGTCCCATTCGGGTTCAGCGCAATCGCCGTGATGTACCCGCCGAGCGACGGGTCAACGTCGTTGCTGAGCGTGATCATGACGGTGGCGCTCGTGCCTCCGGAGTACGAGTACGTGAGCTCCGCCCGGAAGCTGCCGATGTCCTCGGTGCTGCAGCATGGCACGTAGGTTGCGGTCGAAAGCGCGGCAGACGCGTGCCCTGCGCACGCGGCCGACGCGAAGATGGCGCACGCGATTGCGCGCCAGAACGATACGGTCATTCGAATCATCAAGTTTCTCCCTCAAGTGGGTTGTGCGTTGGGAAGATCACGACTGCGCCGGCGACGACGCCGGCGATTCCCAAGCGCACAGAGCGCGCCCCCCGCGCCGCATTGGGCCAAATCACAGAAGGGCCCCGCCTGCCTGCAGCGACGGCGTACAGGCGGCCCGGGTGTGACTCCATCCGGTCATCCCAGTGGGCGAATTCCCCTGCGCACGGGATGGCTCGGCAGCGCCCGGTCAGTCGGACGAGACGGATTCCCATTCAGGACCGAAGGCGACGGCGTAGTTCCTCCACCGGCCGGCCCGCAGCGGGCTCTTCCCACACGTTGCCTGCGCCGCCGAAGGAGCCATCGCTCTGTGCGGAGTTGCTTGCGTTGCAGACCGACCGTATGCCTCGGCAATTGGCAAACCGCGCGCCTCTCTTCAGGACCGCTACGTCGCCAGATCCCGCCCGGTCGGGTCGCGCATGAGCATCAGGGTGATGGCGGCAGTTGCCCCGAGCGCGCCGATCCATGCGGGGGTTGCGCCCGGCATGCGCATCTCGGCCACAAGCCAATCGTTCAGTGCCGGCATCAGCCCTCCGGCGAGAGCCATCGCGACGCTGTAGGCGAAGCTCATGCTCACCACGCGTGATGCGAGCGGAAACATCTCGACGAGCATCGTGCCCTGCATGCCTAGCGCGAGGCCGACTGGCACAGCCACAAGCAGCTGCGCGCACAGGAACGATGTGGTGCCCGACGCGGCATCGCCCATCACCATCCATGCCGGCACCAGCACGACCATCCCCCAGAGCGTGAACAGCAGCGCGGACGTGCGCCGGCCCATGCGGTCGCTCATCCACCCTCCCGCGACGGTGCTGATGCCCATCACCAGCAGCGAGAGGGTGGTCACCGACTGGATGTCGCCCGCACGGCCTGGGCTCGCCGCCTTCGCGGACACGACTGCCGCGTCAAACGCGTAGTAGTAGAGCGAGTTCGCGAAGGCAACGATGGCGAGCAGCTGCAGCGACGGTCTCCAGTCGCGCGCGATCGCCACGAGCGCCGGAGGCCGATTCGCGATCGCGCACGCTGCACGGCCAGCCTCGCTCTCCTGGACCGACCGTCGCAGCCACCATCCTGCGGCCGCAGCGACGGCGCTTGCGAGGAACGGGATTCTCCATCCCCACAAGTCGATCTCCGCAGGCGACAGCGTCCTGTCGATG
>VERO01000339.1 GCA_018882625.1 Phycisphaerales bacterium
CCTACACGCTGCTGTGGGACTTGCGCGTCACCGGCGCGCACCACATCCCCGCAGAGGGCCCTGCGATCGTCGTCGCAAACCACCAGTCCTTCCTCGATCCCCCCGCGCACGGCATCGCCCTCCGCGACCGCCCGTTCCGTCCGCTGGCGCGCGCGAGCCTCTTCCGGAGCCGCATCGGCGGAGCGTGGCTGCGCAGCGTGGGAGTCATCCCGCTCAAGGACGACGGAGGTGACGCGGCGGCGATCCGCGAGGCGCTCGACTCGCTGCGCCTCGGGCGCGTGGTCCTCATCTACCCGGAAGGCTCGCGCAGCGAGGATGGCGCGATGATGCCCTTCGAGGCGGGAGTGTCGCTCATCGTGCGGCGCGCGAAGGTGCCGGTCATCCCCGCCGCCATCGAGGGTGCGTTCGATGCGTTCCCGCGAGGCACGTCGCTGCCGCGGCCCGGCCGCATCTCGGTGCGCTTCGGCGCGCCGATCCTGGCGGCCGATGCCACTGCGCTGTTCCGGGATGCGCGCGCCGGCCTTGCGGAGCTGCACCGTCGCGTGGATGCGCTGCGTCTGGAGTGCAGGGCAGACCTGCGCAGGCGCACGGGTGGCCGGCTCCCGCGGCCCGGTCCGGGCGACCGTCCCTACGAGGGGCCGCGCGTGCGCGACGGAGGGAGCGCGCCGCCGTGAGCGACCGCCAGCCCCTCTCGCCATGCGACGCGGCCACGCGAATCGCGAGCACGCTCAAGGGCGCCGGATTCACCGCGTACTTTGCGGGCGGTTGCGTGCGGGACCGCGTGATTGGGCTCGAGCCCGCGGACTACGACATCGCGACGGACGCCACTCCCGAGCAGATCGCCGCCGTGTTCCCGTCCGCGCGTGGCGTGGGCGAGGCATTCGGCGTGATGCTCGTGCGGATGGGAGGACGCACGGTCGAGGTCGCGACCTTCCGGTCTGAGGGCGGCTACACGGACGGCCGGCGGCCGACGGAGGTTCGGTTCACCAATGCGCACGAGGATGCGCAGCGGCGTGACTTCACGATCAACGGGCTCTTCCAGGATCCGAGCACCGGTCAGTTGATCGACTACGTCAAGGGCCAGGAGGACATCGCCGCCCGCATGCTGCGCGCGATCGGCGATCCCGATGCGCGCTTCCGCGAGGACCGCCTTCGCACGCTGCGTGCGGCCCGGTTCGCGGCGCGGTTCTCCCTGTCGGTCGATCCGGCGACCGCAGACGCCGCGTGCCGCTACGCGCCGGACCTCGCGGGCGTCAGCCGCGAACGCGTGGGACAGGAGCTCCGCAAGATGCTGGCTCACCCCACTCGCGCGGCGGGTCTCGCGCTCGTGGAGCGCTGGGCCCTCGATGCGCCGTCGCTGTCGGAGCGCCATTCGCAGGGGGAGCTTGCGCGCGTGGCGGCGCTCCCTCACCAGGCCTCATTCGCGGAGTCGCTGGCCGCGTGGAGGCTCGACCGCGCCGCGCGGCGCGATCCGCCGTCCCCGGGCAACTGGACCGACGCACTGGTGCTCTCCAACCGCGAGGCCTCGGACATGCATGACACGGTCGGGCTCGTCGAGTGGATGCGGTCATCCTGGTCCGGTGCGCGCAAGTCCGCTCGCAAGCGCAAGGCGGCGCGCGCGTCCTTTGCGGCCGCGCTCGCCATCCGTGGGGCCGAGGACGCCACCCACGCCAGCGAGATCCGCACCTGCGTGGATGCGCTCGCGGCCGAGCCCGGGGGGCTCGCGCCCGTCCCGCTCGTCACGGGCGACGACCTGATCGCCGCGGGCCTGGCCCCGGGCCCGCGGTTCAGGGAACTCCTCGAGAGGGCATACGACCGGCAGCTCGAGGGCGAGGTCAGCTCGCCTCAGCAGGCGCTCGCCGCCGCGATTCTGGAATTCCGCGGTTAGCGGCTAGACTTCAGCCATGCGGCTTGCTCCTCTCCGTAAGTTCAGCGCCCTCCGATCCGTCATGCTGATGGCGGCCTGTGCGGTCGCGCTCTCGATCTCGCTGATGGCACCGGCGGACGCCGTGCTCACGACGGACCCGGGTGCCGGCGCGGTCGCGCAGTCCGCGTCGCCGGCCGCGAAGCCGCAAGGCTCGCCCAAGGCGCCATCTGCCGCTCCGTCCAAGTCGACCCAGCCCAAGTCGTCGCAGGGCAAGAAGGCGACCCCGAAGGCGTCGCCAGACGCCAAGGACAAGGCCCCATCGGCCGCCGAGCCGGCCGAGAAGCTCAAGAGCGTGTACGTGGTTCCGTTCAAGGGGCAGTTCGGGACCGACATCCATCCGGCGTGCTACGACGAGATCCTCAAGGACCTCGAGGAGAGGCGCCCCGACATCATCATCTTCGAGCTCGACTCCGCCGACGTGGACCGCGTCGAGTACATGGGCGAGGATCCGCGCAACGCAGGGGTCTTCAGCGCAGCGAGCGACGACACGATGATGCGCAAGCTGCTGCGCGACTTCAAGGACAAGCACTCCTACGCGCAGCAGTACATGTGGGTGAAGGACTCCGTGGGCTACGGA
>VERO01000059.1 GCA_018882625.1 Phycisphaerales bacterium
TCGCGACCGTGAGCCTCTACTGGGGCAGCGCCCTCGGCGCTGGGCCTGCGTGGAACGCATGGGTGGGCGCGGTCATCCCGCGCGCGGTGCGCCCGAAGTACTTCGGGATCCGCAGCCGACTGTGCCAGATGGCCAATCTCGCGGGCATCCTGATCGCAGGAGGCGCGCTCGCCGCGAGCGGGACAGACACTGACAAGGCCGCTCTCGCCAACCTTCTCGTCTTTGGGGCTGTGTTCGTGATGGCGGGCGCAAGCCGCGCGCTGTCGATCCGGTACCTGCTGCGCCACTCCGAGCCGCCGCGCGCGCGGTGGGCGAGCCGGAGCGTGCATCCGCTGAAGCTGCTGAGCCGGCCGCTGGCCGGCCGCGAGCGCGACCTGATCATCTTCATGCTCGTGTTCCAGGCTGCGGTGCAGGTATCGAGCCCCTTCTTCGCGCCCTACATGCTGCGCTCGCTGGGGTGGTCGATGGGCCTCTTCCTGGCGGCCATCGCGGTGGGCTTCGCCGCCAAGAGCCTCTTCATGCCGATGCACGGGAAGTATGCGGCACGCGCGGGCGCGCGGTCACTCCTGGTGCGCGGATCCGTCTGCGCTGCGGTTGCGAGCGTGCTGTGGACGCTGTCGCCGAGCCCGTGGTTCGTGATCCCGCTGCAGATCTTCAACGCCTACGCATGGGGCGCATACGAGCTTGCGACCTTCCTGATGATGCTTGAGCTCGTGCACGAGAACGAGCGCACGAGCGTCTACACCGCCTTCAACCTGCTCAACTCGGCCGCGATGGCAATCGGTAGCCTCGCCGGCGGATGGCTGCTCTCGCGAGGCGAATCGACATTCACCGCGTACATGACGCTCTTCGCGATCTCGAGCCTGCTGCGTGCGGCGGCGCTGCCGCTGCTGCTGCGCGTGCGGGATCCGCGCGAGGGCACGGGCACCGAACTGCCCACGACGATCAAGCCGCAGGAGGAGCGCGACTTCATCGCCGCGGAGGGCGCGCGGTGATGGAGGGTGCTCAGCGATGGCGGGTGCGTGGGAACGGAGCGTGCGCGGTGATGGGGTGCGTACGGTGACGGAGACCGTGCAGTGACCATCGCGGCCGTAGCCGTTGCGGTTGCGTTCGCGCTGATGGCGATTGTGCCCGATGGCACGCTCGCCGCGTTCTTCAGCCACGACCTGCTGGCGCAGCGCGCCGGCGTCGACGTGCGCGCCTCAAGCGCGGAGAGCGCGCGCCTCTTCCGTGCAGCCTGCGCCGCGGCTGCCGTGGCCTGGATCACGGCGATCCCGGTGCTGCGGATGATCGCCGGCCGTGCACAGCGCGCCAGCAGCGCCGATCGCAGCGGTACCAGCAGCGGCACGCACCGCGCAATTGATGCGAGGGCGCCTGCCGCCGGAGCCGCTACCCCTCGGCGTACAGAGCTGCGCTGGTGGATTGCCGTTCTCGCGTGCGCCGCAACGGCAGGACTCGCACAGCGCGCCGACATCCTCGCGCAGAGCCTGTGGTTCGACGAGATCGCAGCCTTCCTCGACTACTCGCAGTGGGGCGTGGGCGCGAGCATGGGCACCTACTTCTCGCTCGCGAACCATCCCTTCCACTCGATGGCGGTCGCGGCGGCGATCAACTCGACCGGCATCGTCAGCGAACTCGTCCTGCGCCTGCCGTCAGTCCTGGCTGGCCTGCTGACGGTGCCCGCGTGCGCGTGGCTCGCGTGGGAGTGTGCAAGAGGTCCCGATCGCAGCGAAGGCTCGCGCGCGACCCGTGCGTCAGAACCTTCCGCGACCGTTCCCGTGACCGGCGCCGCACCTATCGCCGCACCCGGTGCCCCGCCCGGCGCCCCGCGCATCGCCATCCTCGCGGCGATCGCGGCACTGCTCATGCCGCTGGCGATCCTCGCATCGACCGAATCCCGCGGCTACTCGATGATGATTCTCTTCGCTGCAGTCGCAAGCGCCGCGCAGCTGCGCGCGATGCGCGGCACAGCCGAAGGCAAACCCTTGTGGTGGCTTGCCTACAGCGGCGCATGCGCCCTCGGGTGCTGGACGCATCCCACATTTGTCGCGCTCCCACTGGCCCACGGTGCCGTCGCCACCTGGCGACTGGTGATGCCCCCATCACCCAGGAACGGGCAGCCTCCCTCAACCGCCAGCACCGCCGCGCGCGCGCCTACGGCGGCGCTCGCCAATCTCGCCGCACTGCTGCTTGCGGCGATCACGACAGCAGCGCTCACAATCCCCCTGCTGCCGGATGTGCTGCGCGTCATCCTCGAGTTCAAGGCTGCCGATGGCGACGAGCCCACCGCGATCGGCATCGAGGGCGTGCTGCTGATGCTGCAGACCTGCGGTGCATGGGTGCCGTGGGCTGCAGGCGCGGGCGCGATGGTCGTGGTGCCCGGCGCCGCGCGCGCGTGGTCGTCCGGAGGCGCCATGCGCATGGCCGTCTGGCTGCCCATGCTCGCGGCGGCGCTGCTCGCGGTCGGATCCCTGCTCGCAGGCAGCTGGATCTACGCACGATTCGCGCTGTTCACGGTGCCCGCCACTGCGGTCGCCGCGGCACTGGGCGTGGAACTCTGGCTCAACCAGCCGCGGCGTGCACTCGCGGTTGGGCTGCCGCTCACGGTGGCGCTGGCGTGGTCCGCATCGATCCTCGCGCTCGGGCCGCGCCAGCCCATCCGCGATGCCGTGGAGTGGGTCGCGCAGCGCCGCACTCAGGGCCAGGCTGTCGCATCCGCTGGCCTTGCCGACAACGTCACCGCGATGTACGCCTCGGTTCTCGACGGCGACCGAGCGTCCCCTGACTCGATCCGCTCCGCAGGTCTCGGTGGCACCCAACTCAGCGGCCTTGCCCCAACCCCCGACTACCTCATCGTCCTCTATCCGGCGCTGTTCGAGCGCTCTGGTGGCGCAGCCCAGGCAAAGCAGCTCGGGCTCTCACAGGTCCGTTCGTTCCCGGGCTGGATCGACCGGGACCAGGGCGAGGTTCGCGTCTACGCTCGCCCGCAGCCAGGCCCATGACCGACCACACCATCGAAGTCCTCTCGGAGCGCGAGCAAGGTCCCATGTGGGTCTTCTCTGTGCGTCACCTGCCGTCCGGCAGGATCCACGAGATGGCGATGAGCTGGGCCGACTACGACCTCTGGTCCCCCGAGGGCGCGCACGCCCCGAGCGAGGTCGCGTGCGCAGCCGCCGAGGTGCTCGTCGATGCGCTCATCGATGCTGGCGTGCAGCCCCCCGGGCGCACCGACGTGAGCCTTGCCCGCCGCCACCGCGCCAACGCCGACGCACTCATCCGCGCGCGGCTGCGGTAGGGCTCCGATCGCTACGGCCTTCGCAGCACGGTGATGCAATCGCCCAAGCGCGGCACACCGACTCGAACCGGTCCACCGGGCGTCTCGCGCATCCACGTGGACTCCTGACGCTCCACCGCCAGTCCCTCGCTGCGCGCCCAGTGGCTGAGTTCATCGCGGGTGATCCGAGACCGCCATCCGACGTCAGCCGCGGCAGGGGCTGATGGTCGCACGAGCCGGCGAAGCACCATCGCCATGCGAGAAAGCGCCGCCAGCAGGGCGATGCGCTCAGCGCGATGCGAGTGGTGAAGCACCGCCACTCCGCCGGGCTTCAGCACACGCGCAATCTCGCCGATGTAGCGCGCGCACTCCTCAGGCGCCACATGAACCAGGCAGTCGTAGCTCCACACTGCATCCACCGACCCAGACAGGTCCGGCGGAAGGTCGGCCCCCTTGGAGAGATGCGTGCAGATCCGGCCAAGTCCGGTGAGCCGCTCGCGGCACGCATCAAGGCAGTTCGGGGACACATCGCACAGGACCAGCAGGCCCGCATGCCCGAGGAGCGGCTCCGACCATCGGCCATGACCCGGGCCGATCTCCAGGATCGTGCCTCCCTCACGCATCAGCGGCAAGTAGCGGGACAGCACTGCCTCCTTCCACTCCGCATATGGCACGCCGCACGCCTTGGCCTGACCTGTCCACTCGTCGCCGCCACGTGGCCATGGATGATGCCTGTCCCACTGCGCGAGGTTGTCGATGACAGCGTGTCCACGACCTGCGCCTGCGCCGCGCGCCGACGCCTGAGCCGCGCCGATTCGCGCGTGCGCTGCAGCCCTCCAGCAGGAGACGGGACCGCCATATCGCGCCTCCAGCTCATCGAGCATCGGCAGCCATCGCCTCGACAGCTCCTCCTTGACCGGTCCGAGCGTGGTCCATGGCACCTGATGACGAACCCGGTTCACTGGCGATCGCGTCGCGCCCCTCGCGATGCAAGGCTCTTCGGTTGCGCTGATGCCCAGAAACTCGCACGTGCGCCTCACCACGCGCTCCGGGTCCGAGGCGATGTCGTCATGGAACAGGACGAGCAGCTGATGTGGCGGCAGGTGGCGCTCCCAGATGCGCAGTGTGCGCATGTAGTCCGTGCGGAGCTCGTTCTCGGGGGATGCGCATGCGGCGCTGATGTCCTCCATCGTCGGCTGCATGACGCCGCGGCGATGAAGCTCGTGCAGTGCCCCTGAGAGTGCGCGGGTCACCGGATCGCGGAGCATCAGGATGACCTTGACGTTCGGCATCACGCGGAGGATCTCGGCGACGGCTGGCTCCGCGAGGGTCGCGTAGGCCGGAGTGAAGTCACACGCGACGAGGTCTCGCGGCGCAGACTCGAAGAGCGCGGCATAGCCCTCCCATGTCCGCGACGGAGCCAGCCCGTGACGCAGGCACATGCGCATGGCGCTCTCGCGCTTCGCCTCAGGCATGTCCGAATCCCGCACCTCTGCGATCCTCGCGAGCGATGTCGACAGCCGAAACGCCGCCACCTTGCCATCCACGCCGTCCCAGTCGAAGTGATGGAACTCCTTGATGCCGCCGGCCCACACCTGAGGATGCCCTTGCAGCGCACTGTGAAGCCATGTGGTCCCCGCACGCTGCGCCCCGATGCACAGCACGTCCGGAAGCCTTGGCGCACCCGCGAAACGCTGCAGGGCCGAGAGCGGATTGGCGAGCCGAATGGCGCGCACGGGACCCTTGAGCGAGCACGGACGTCCATCGTGCCAGAACAGGCCCATGGACTGCACGGCGCTCCGGGCGTTGAGGATCATCGTGATCGCGTCGCCTGAGGCAGCTCGCACCGGCAACGATTCCGCGTGACCGCCCTCGAACCGGGCAGAGAAGTGCACGTGCACCCCCACCGCACCCACGGTGCTGCCGAGATCGTCCGCTGGTTGGATGCGTAGCAGGTGCAACCCACTTCCGAGAAGGGGCTCGCCCAACCGGCTCATGTCGCACCACCCTGCCGAGTCCAGCTCATGCTCCGGGAACTGCCCGCACGCTGGAGGCCATGGCCGGACGCGTGCCTGCTGCGCCTGGCCGAAGTACTCGGGCATCGCCGCGCCATCCGGCCACCCCACCACGGCGTGGTGACTCCTCCAGTGGGCAGCCTCCGGGGAGTTGGGAGCGGGATCCTTGGCATCCCTCAACCTCCAGCATGCCAGCGTCTCGGCCAGCACGGGGATCGGGCCCCTCGACGCGATGCGACGGTTGAAGTGCCAGTCGCCGAGCGCCGGAAGGGCTTCTTCAAACGGCCCGACCGCCTGGTACTCCGTCCTCAGGAACAGCATCGAGATCGGCGGAAAGTGATTGCGAAGCGCAAGGTCCGCGGCGGTGATGCTGTCCCCCCACGGCCCGAACTCCTCAGCGGATCGAGTGACATGCCGCTCACCATCCCACGCCTCGCGAACGACCATGGTCCGGCAGATTCCGACGGCATGCCCGCATTCCTGCATCCATGCGAGCATCCTCTCGAGGAACTCCGGATGCCAGTTGTCATCGTCATCGTGAATCGCGATCACGTCGCCTGGTGCGGCTGCGATGCCCGCATTGCTGGCCGCCTCCATGCCGCGCTGCTCAGGGAGGTGAAGGATGCCCAGGCGCCCTGCCAGGAGATGGCGGTAGGGTGCAACCTCATCCTCCACGATCCGCGCGGGACCGCCATCGTTGACGATCTGCAGGAACCAGCGCGGGTGCGTCTGCGACAGCACGCTTCGGAGGGCTCTCGCAAGCATGCCAATCCGCCATCGCGTTCGCATGACGACCGCGACCTGCATGGCGGATCCGTGCGGCGAGCCAGCGCGGGGCGCTTCGGACTGGGGCACCGGATTCGCGGATGCGGCCTCCCGATGGTGCCACAGGGCAGGGTCCACAAGCGCCGCGGCTGCGGAGCTTCGCGATTGGGCATCCCGGAGGCCGCACAGCCTGCCCATCGACGCGAATGCCCGGCTCGGATCTCGCATGATGTCCGCATGGTCGACCTCGCTCACCACGAGCCCGGACGCATCTCGGTCGATGCTGCTCTGGTGGTCATGCCATATGCGCAAGGCCACCTGCCGCGGCATGCCGTTGCGGTCCCCAAGGGACGATGCCACCTGAGACGCGTTCCTGCGAATCCTGAGTATGCGCAGTTCGGAGCCGACCTGTGCGGCTACCCGGCACCATAGCGGGATCAGCAGGCTTGACCGCGGATCCTTCACGATCCAGTGGCCATGCCTTCGGATCTCCGCCTGCGCGATGCCGGCGAACTCGCCAATCACCTGTGCAGTATCGGGCCACTCGATCCACCGATCGGGCAAGGGACCGGGGGCAGAGTGCCACTCACGGCCGAAACGAATGAGCAGCTCCTCCTGCGCCCGCCAGACATCAGCGTGCTCCCAGTGGCCGTGGGGATTGTGCGGGTGCGGTTCCACATCGATGCGCTCGCCCAGATTCGCACCCATCGCGTATAGCCCGCGGGCAACCATGGAGGTCCCGGATCGGTGCATGCCGACCACCAGGATGATCATGTGCGCGCGCTCTCGGCACCCGCCCGCGACACCGCTCCCGCCGCACCCGCCGCAGGAATCAGCGGCTTGCGCTGGCGCACAGTCCACGCCACCGGCACCTCCACCGAGAAGGTCGAGCCCGCACCGGGCGCCGACTCAAGCGAGAGCGTCGCGCCGAGCATCTCCGCGAGCTCGCGGCAGATCGCCAGTCCGAGCCCCGTGCCACCGTGCCGCTTGGTGTGGCTCGCGTCGACCTGCCTGAACTTCTCGAAGATCACGTCCTGCATGTCGGCGGGCACCCCAGGCCCGCGGTCGACGACCGAGATCCGCACCGCAGCACGCCCATCCGCACGCTCGACGCGCGTCGCGGCCAGCGACACCTCCGCCCCATTGGGCGAGAACTTCACCGCATTCGACAGGAAGTTGTAGAGGATCTGCTGCAGCTTCCCCGGATCGGTCTCGACCACAGGCAATCCGTCCTGAGACTCCACGCGCACCGCAATCGACTTCGCCAGGCACTGCGGCTGCATCAGCCGGACAAGCCCCTCGATGATGTCGGCCACGCTGGTGCTGCGCACCGCGACCTCAACGCGCCCCGCCTCGATCTTGGCCATGTCGAGCAGCTCGTTGATCATGTCGAGCAGCCCGCGCGCGCTCGTGAGGATGTTCGTGATGTACCGGATGCGCTTGGGATCGGCTTCCGAATCGGCCTCGGCGATCTCGCGCAGCAGGTCGGCAAACCCGATGATCGAGTTCAGCGGCGTGCGCAGCTCGTGCGACACATTCGCGAGGAACTCGCTCTTGAGCCTGCTTGACTCGGCGAGGCCCACGTTGCTCTCGGCCAGCTCGGCGATGCGCACATCGAGGCTCTCGTTGGCGCTGCGCAGCGACTCCTGCACCTGCTGCAGCTCCGCGAGCATGCCGTCGAAGGCGCGCGAGAGCTGCTCGAAGTCATCGCGCGTGCGAAGGCCCGACCGCGCCGCAAGGTCCCCGCGCTGCACGCGCTCCGCCGTGGCGCGCAGCCTCCGCACGGGCGAGAACACGAGCTTCGTCAGGATGAACCAGAAGACCGAGACCGCCAGCAGCGACGCCACGACCAGGCTCCCGACAAGCCACACCCGGTTGAGGTCCTCCTGCCTCGACGCAAACGCGCTCTCGCGCTCGATGATCACGAGCGCGCGCGGCGGGTCGCTCACGCCTGCATCCGAGGCACGCGGCGAGAAGTCGAGGAAACGCCGGTCCTGGATGGCGCGCCACTGGCTGTCGGGGATCGCCAGCGCGTACCGGTACACGGTGCCCTTGCCGGTGTCGGCGGCCTCGGCGAAGTCCAGCAGTGCAGGATCCGCCGACAGCGCGCGCCACGCCTCCTGCGCAAAGGGATCGCGTTCCTCGCCGTCTTCCAAGCGCTCGGCCAGCACGACCCGGATCGGGATCGGCGTGCCCTCGGTCCGCATCAGCTGGAACCCGTTCTGCACCCACGTCTCGGCGAGCTGGCGCGACATCTCGCGCTGGCCCTCGTCGACCATCTCGCCCATGCGCACCCACGGCACGCTCAGCGATCCGGCGATGATCACCACCACCGCCGCGCCGAAGACGAGCTGGCACTTTCCTGCAAGCGAGAGGCCCGACGCCATGGCGCATGAGAGTACGCCATGCGCACATATCCTCCACCACGTGAGACGCGACGGCACCGACCCCGACAACGTGCAGATGAGCGATGTGCTGTGCGACTTCTGCGCGCAGGAGTGGACTGCGGATCGCCAGATGGTCGAGGGTCACCACGGCAGCTGCATCTGCGCACCCTGCCTCACCGACGCGTTCCGCGCCGTGGTGCTCGAGGGCCGCGACGACGCCGCGGATGCGCGTGCCCCGTCCGAGTGCTCGGGCACTACCGAACGCAGCGAGAGCGCGGACAACGCGGCCCCCCGCTGCACCATGTGCCTCGAGACCCGTAGCGAGCCGCACTGGCGCGGACTGGGCCGCCCTCAGGCGCTCGCCTGCAGGCGCTGCATCAAGATGGCCAGCGTGATCCTCGAGCGAGACCCCGATGCGGCATGGGCGCGGCCCACGGCAGGTGCCCCATGAGCCCCGACCTTGGACGCGGCCGCGAGCTCGACCCGGGCACCTTCGGCATGGACATCTCGGCGCTGCCGCCGCACGATGCAGGACCCTTCGACCCGCGCAGCCTCTTCGCGGATCCGTCGCGGCCCTTCGAGATCGAGATCGGATCAGGCAAGGGCACCTTCCTGCTGCAGCAGGCCACGCAGGATGCACGGGTCAACCGGCTCGGCATCGAGTGGGCCCGCGAGTACTGGCTCTATGCGGCCGACCGCATGCGCCGCCACGGCATCGACTCCGTGCGCATGCTGCGCGCCGACGCCACGCAGTTCATCCGACACTGGTGCCCGGGCGGCATCGCGCAGGTCATCCACCTCTACTTCAGCGATCCATGGCCGAAGGCGCGTCACCACAAGCGCCGCGTGGTGCAGGACGAGTCGCTGCGCGACTTCCACAGGGTGCTTGTGCCGGGCGGCGAGCTGCGCATCGTCACCGACCACGACGAGCTGTGGGCGTGGTGCGAGGAGCATGCGACGCGGGCCGGGCAGCTCTTCGAGCGGCTCCCATTCGAGCCGCCCGCAGCCGACGCCGGCGAGCTCGTGGGCACCAACTTCGAGCGCAAGTTCCGCCGCGAGGGCAGACCCTTCCACGCGATGACGCTGCGCGCGCGGGCCGCACCTCCCGCGTAGCCGCATCGCCGTGCCTGTCGCGCGCTCCAGCGACGAACCGCGCGCGGGTTCAGTCCGGTTCGTAGGTGAGCTGGCTCGCGACCGTGTTGCCGGGACCGACAAGCACCACGCGCGGGCGGTGCGTGCGGAACTCATCGTCGCTCAGGATGCAGAAGCTCATGATGAGGACGCGGTTGCCCACCTTGGTCAGCCGCGCCGCGGCGCCGTTGACGCCGATCACGCCGCTGCCGCGCTCGCCCTTGAAGACGTAGGTCTCGAAGCGCGCCATGCTGTCGACATCGGCCACAAGCACCTTCTCGCTCACGCGCATGCCGCACGCATCGAGCAGGTCAGGGTCGATCGTGATCGACCCCATGTACTCGGGCTCGCAGAAGGTCACCGTCGCACGGTGGATTTTGGCCAGGAGCGCGTGGCGAAGCATGGGGGAAGCTCACGGCGCGCTGCGGCGCGTGCGCGGACGCGACGGTGCCGCCGAATCCTTGGCATCGGCGCCCGCGCGCCACTCGACGCGCGACGCGTCCGACCACAGCCCCTCGAGGTCGTACCACTCGCGCTGACCGGGCTCGAAGAGGTGCACCACGACATCCACGAAGTCCGCGCAGATCCAGCTCGAGCCCTCGTCGGCGGAGACGCGCCACGGCGCGCTCGACTGGCTCTTGCCGAGCTTCGAGATCTCCGTCGCGACCGACTTCATCTGGCGCGGGCTGGTGCCGCTGGCGATCACCATGAAGTCGCAGACTGGCGACCGGCCCTTCATGTCGAGCACGACCACATCAGAGCACTTGAGCTCTGAGGCCAATCGGGCAGCCTCGAGCGCAAACGCGCGCGCGTCGCTCCCCGCATCCGCAGTGGAGCGCTTGGGCGCCGGTGTCTTCATGTGAGGTGTCGTGCGGTTGGGGACATGCAGCGCGGCGCGCCGCACTCAGCTGCCGCGGCCACCGAAGCCCGATGATGGACCGCCACTGCGGCCACCGGCCGAACGCGGACCGCCAGTGCGCGCACCCATCGGACGCATGCCCGGCGGCAGCGGACGACGAGACTCGCGGCGCTTGCGCTCCGAGGGCTTCTCGTAGTACTGGCGCTTCTTCACGTCCTTGGTGAGACCTTCCTTCTCGCAGAGCTTCTTGAAGCGGCGGAGCATCTGCTCGGCGGTCTCGTTACCACGGGATTTGACCTTGATCGGCATGAGTCCCGCATTACACCGCGGTCCGGGAGGCGACGCAAGGGGAACACCGGTCCCCAGCGATTACCGGACTGACACCATGCCTCCTACCGTGCCCCCATGCCACTGGTGCTCGACGCGAGCAACATCCTCCACGTCACGGGGGTTCTACCGCCTGAACTGGCGGGTCCTGACGAGCGCGGGCTCGTGGACCTGATCCGCCGCAGCCGGTGGCGCGGGGAGCGCATCTGGAT
>VERO01000060.1 GCA_018882625.1 Phycisphaerales bacterium
CCGGCATCCCGCCCCAGGTCTCGCCCGCGGGCACATCGTTCATGAGCGCCGTGCGCGCGGCAAGCTGCGCGCCGTCGCCCACGTGCCGGTGGTCCGCGATGCCGCTGCCCGCGCCGATGCGCACGCCGCTGCCGATCCGCGCGCTGCCGGCGACGCCCGATAGCCCGGCCATCACGGTGGCCCGGCCGATGCGCACGTTGTGGCCGATCTGGCACATGTTGTCGAGCTTGGTGCCCATCCCGATGACCGTCGCGCTGAACGTGCCCCGGTCGATGCAGGTGTTGGCGCCGATCTCCACCCCGTCCTCAAGCACCACGTGGCCGATGTGCGGGATGCGCACGAGCCCCTTGCCGTCCGGGGCGGGGCGGTACCCGAACCCGTCGCTGCCGATGATCGCGCCTGCGTTGACGGTGACTCCGCGGCCGAGCACGCTGCGCTCGCGCACCACCGCATTGGAGTGGATCGTGCACCCGTCGCCCATCGTCACCGATCCGTAGATGCGGGCGCCCGCATGCAGCGTGCAGCCTCGGCCAATCGTGGTGCCCGCACCCACGGACACGTGAGGGCCGATGCGGCATCCGTCGCCGATGCGGGCAGCCGGATCGACGCACGCCGACGCATGGATGCCTATCGCAGGCACATCCGGCGCAGGCGCGAATGCGGCGAGCAGGGTGATCATGGCGTGGTACGCGTCAGGCACGCGCACAAGCGCACGCGACGCGCCGTCATGGCCGGGCACGTCGATGCCGGCGGACACGAGCGCCACGCGGGCACCGCACGCGGCCCACCCTTGCGCAACCTTCGCGTCGGAGATCAGCGTCGCGTCACCGTCGCCCGCGGCGTCCACGGTCGAGAGGCCCCGCACGCGCAGCGCGGCGTTGCCCTCGACGGTGCCTCCGGTGCGCTCGGCAATCTCCGTGACGCTCAGCTCCATGTGGGTCATCCGCGTCACGGGCGGTCAGGGGGCCTTGGCGCCCGTGCCCGGCGCCGGGGCGGCAGCTGCCGGAGCTGCGCCCGATGCGCCCTGCGCCTTGCGGAACTCGGCATTGAGGCGCTCGACCACGAGATCGGAGATGTCGAGCTGCGGATTGGTGTAGAGCACGCGGCGCCCGTTGATCTGGTTGCGCGTGGTCTGGAGGTCGGCGGCGAAGATCGGGGGGATGCTGTCGTCGATCAGCACCACATCGATCTTCATCTCGTTGGCGAGCTCGCCGCACGCGCGCCGGATGGCCAAGTACGCCTCGCGGGTGGCCTCGGCCACCTCGCGCTCGCGGCGCAGCTCCGAGAAGGCCTGCAGCGCGTTGAGGTCCCCGCTGCGCGAGATCGCCTTGCGCTCCGCCTCGAGGTAGGTGGTCGACCCGGGCTTGAAGCTCTCGAGCTCCTCGGAGAGCCCCTGCAGCTCCTCCTTGAGGGTCTCGACCTTGCGGTCCATCTCGCTCTTGATGCGCTCGCGGCGCGCGTCCGCGTCCTTGAGCTGCTCAAGCTGGCTGAATGTCTTGTCGAGGTCGACGCATGCGATGACCGCAGGGCGCTCGGGCGACCGTGCAGCCCACAGCAGCGCTGCGGTCAGCGGCGCGCAGAGCGCGATGAGTGCGATGAGTGGGGTCCGGCTCATGGTGTGCTGCTCCTTCGCTCAGGGCGTGGCGCCCGCCGAGGGCGGCGGCACCGTCGCGGACGATGACGTGGATGGTGCCGCAGCCGGCGTGGCCGCAGGGCTCGAGGTGACTCCCGCGGCGCGGGCGTTGTTCATCCTCAGGATGAGCTTGTCGGTGATGTCGTCGGCCTTGTCCGCGAACAGGATGCGCCGGCGCATGATCTGGTCCACGACCTGCTGCGCCATCGACTGCTGCGCGCGCGGGTTCGCGTCGATCTTCGCGGGCCCGTCGTACACGATCACGTACTGGTAGCCCTCGCCCTGCGCGAACTTCTCCGCCTCGGCGACGATGTTGCGGTACAGGCTGCGCCAGCGGGTCGCGGCGTCGCGGTCGAGCTCCGAGTCCTTGATGATCATCCACTCGCGGAGCTCGAGCTGCTCGAGCGCGAGTCCGTCCTGGGCCCGGCGGCGCTCGGCCTGGTCGACGATCGCCTCGGCCTCCTTGGCCCGCTGCTCGAGCCGGTCGCGGCGGGCCTTGATCTCGGCCTGGGCGCGCGCACCCTGCTGGCCGAGCTCGATGTCGAGGTCCGAGCGCTCGGTGAGCTTGTCCAGCAGCTTGATGATGTCCACGCTGGCGACGGCAGAGGGCTGCGCGGCGAGGCGGACAGTGGCCCAGGCGGCGCTTCCGGCGATCGCGGCCACTCCAGCGAGGGCGGCGCAGGCCGCGACAATGTGCTTCTTCATGCGGGGGCTCTCCAAGCGGCGCAGTCTACGGCCAGAGGCCGGATTGCGAGGGGCTCAGAAGGGCAGCGCCGCGCTGAAGCTGAAGGTCTGCGTCTGGTCGGTGTCCTCCTTGACCACCGGCAGCGCGAAGTCGAACGCGATCGGGAAGGGTCCGAGCTGCGGCACGTAGAGGCGCAGGCCCAGGCCCACCGACACGCGGTACTGGTCGAAGGTCACGTCGTCGGTCACGGTGCCGCTGTCGCAGAACACCACGCCGGAGACCAGCTCGTCGAAGATCGGCACCTCGTACTGCGCGCTGGCGAAGAACATGAACTGCCCGCCGATGGGGTCTCCGTTGGGCTGGCCCTGCGCGTTGACGGTGGGGAAGGTGTTGGGCGGGTTGTCGGTGATCGCCTCTGGGCTCAGCGGGCTGATGGCACGGAACGCGAACCCGCGGAAGCTGTTGCCGCCGAGGTAGAAGCGCTCGAAGACCGGCGCAGTGTCGGAGAAGATGTAGCCCGAGTTGACGTTGAGCCGCAGCACGCTCTTGCGCCCGAAGAAGTCCTCGTCGAGCGCGAGGAACGTGGTGTACTCGCCCTGGATCATCGGGTACTGGTAGTCGCCGCCGACGGCGCCGTAGTAGGTCGCTGTGGCCTCGACGCGGGATCCGCGCGTGGGGCGCGCCACGTTGTCGAGCGTCGACCGGACCATCGTGAAGGCGAGCGAGTCGATGAAGTCGGGGCCGCGCTGCTCCCACACGATCAGCGGCGTGCCGGCCGCGAGCCCGTCGAGCAGCACGCGCTGGACATTGACGCGCAAGGCTCCCGACCAGAGGTCTCCGAATGCGCGGCTGACGCCGAAGTTGGCAGCGAGACGCTCCTCGGTGAAGCCCTGGAAGACCCGGTTGCGGTAGAAGGCGCTGGTGCTGAACCCGTAGTCGCTCTCGAGGAAGCGCGGGTCGCTGAAGGACACCGAGTAGGTGCTCACGTCGATGCCGGGCGACACGCTGATGTTGAAGGTCTGCCCCGCGCCGCGCAGTGCGCGCCCCGACGTGAGCTCCTCGAAGGACTGCGGCCAGTCGCCGATGTCGAAGTTCGACTGCGTGAGCGAGATGTTGCCGAAGAGGCCGGAGTCGGTGCCTGCGCCGAGGCCGAAGTTGAAGCTGCCGGTGTTGCGCTCCTTCACCTCGACCAGCACGTCGCGCACCGAGGGGTCGGCCTCGTCGGGTCGCTGCGGCGTGATGCGCACATCGGCGAACAGCCCGGTGCCCTGGATGCGCCGCTTGGCGAACTCGAGCTCGCGCCCGTCGAGCGGGCGCCCGGGCTGGATGCGGATCTGGCGGCGGATGACGTTGTCGCGCGTGATGGCGTTGCCCTGGATGCGCACGAGGCCTGCGGTGTAGGGCGCGCCCTCGCTGACCGTGACCAGCATGTCGATCTCGGGCGACTCGCCGATGCGCACCCACGTGCTGTTGACGCGCGCATCGACGTAGCCCATCGTCTCGTAGGCGCCCTTGACGGCCTTCAGCGAGTCATCCACCTTCTTCTGCGTGAAGTCGTCGCCGGGGCGGATCACCATGAGGCCAAGCATCTGCTCGGCGTTCATCACGGTGGGCGCGGTGCGCCCTCCGCCGGTGCCGTCGACGTAGATCGTGCGGAGCCGGTACTGCCGGCCCTCGTCGATCACGAAGACGACCTTGGCCTCCTTGCCGTCGGGCGAGATGTCGATGCGCTTGTCGACGCGGACGTCGACGAAGCCGCGGTCCTTGTAGAACTTGTCGAGCGTTGCGACGTCGTCGACGAGCGTCTCCTCGTCGAGGTTGCCCTTCTGGAAGAGGAACTGCCACGGCTTGGTCTTGACCTGCGCGCCGAGCTGCTTGGCGGTGAACGCGGAGATGCCCGTGAACTCGATCTCCATGATGCGCACGCGCGGGCCCTCGACGATCCTGAAGATGAGGATGCCGGTGTCGAGCAGCCGCGTCTCGTCCACGTTCACGTCCACGAGGTAGTGGCCGCGCCCGCGGAACGCGTCGCGGATGCGCTGCACCGCGCGCTCGAGGAGGAAGTCGTCGCGCGGGCCGCCCGCGTAGAGGCCGATCGTGCCCTTGAGCTCCTGGTCGGAGATCGACTTGTTGCCGACGAACTGGATGTCCCTGATGATCGGCTGCTCGACGAACGTGTACGTCACCTGAACCGTGCCGTCCTGCTGGAGCAGCGCATCCGCGGACACCGACGCGAAGTGGCCGAGCCGGTACAGCGTGGCCACGTCGTCCTTGGCGGCGCGCGCCTCGTAGGGCTGGCCTGGCGCCACCCGCAGGTTGTTGCGGATCTCGGTCTCGTTGACGCGCGCGAGGCCGCGCAGCACCACTGACGAGATCGGCCGGTCCGCGAGGGTGTCGTCGTCGAGCGAGGGCGACATCACCATGCCGGGCGCACCCGGCAGCAGGGGCCCAGGCCCCTCGGCTGCAGCGACCGCCCAGGCCGCGAGCGTCCAGCAAAGGACCATAGCGGCCGCCGCGAGCAGGTCGTGGCGAAGGCGTGGGACTGGCACCGTCGGCGGAAGGTACCCGCGTTGGGCGGCACGGGTACCCTCACTCGTTCCATGTCCACCACCACTCTCAGGCGAACTCCCTTCCATGGCTTCCACCTCGAGCATGGCGGCAAGATGGTGGACTTCGCGGGATGGGAGATGCCGCTCACGTACGGCTCCATCATCGACGAGCACAGGCACTGCCGCGAGAAGGCCGGGTTCTTCGACGTCTCCCACATGGGACGGATCCGCTTCAGCGGCCGTCACGCCCGCAAGTTCCTCGACATGGTCTGCACCCGCCAGGTGCTGGGCATGGAGACCGGCATGTGCCGCTACTCGCTGGTGTGCAACGAGCAGGGCGGCTGCCTCGATGACGTGATCGTCTACTGCTTCGACGAGTTCGAGTACCTGATGGTGTGCAACGCCTCGAACCGCGAGAAGCTGCTCCGGCACTTCCAGGCGGTGCGGGGCGACATGGTGTTCAAGATGGACGACCAGACGGAGTCCACGGCCATGGTCGCGCTGCAGGGCCCCAAGGCGATGGAGCTCGTGGGCACGATGTCCACGCAGATCCCGCAGCTCAAGCGCTACCGCTTCGTGCAGAAGAACCTGCTGGTGGTGAAGCTCATCGTCAGCCGGACGGGCTACACCGGCGAGGACGGCGTCGAGGTGATCCTGGGCGCAGGCATGGCGCGCACCGCGATGGGCATGTTCCTCAAGGACGTGAAGGCCGACACCAGCATCCTGAAGCCAGTCGGCCTCGGCGCGCGCGACACGCTGCGCATGGAGGCAGGCATGCCGCTCTACGGTCACGAGATCGACGAGGCCACGGACCCGATCTCGGCAGGACTCGCGTTTGCCGTGAAGCTCGACAAGGGCACGGATGACGCGCGCGCGGGACGTTTCATCGGGCAGGATGCGCTGCAGCGCATCGCCGACGCAGGTCCGGTGCGGAAGCTCGTGGGCCTTGGCCTCGAGGGACGGCGCAGCGCGCGGCAGGGGATGGACGTGAAGTCAGGAGGGCGCACGGTGGGCCGCGTGACCAGCGGGTGCCTGTCGCCCACGCTCGACCGCGCGATCGCGATGGCGTTCGTCGATGCGAGCCTCGCGCAGCCCGGCACGACGCTTGAGGTGGACCTGCGCGGCACGTCCGTGCCTGCGACCGTCGAGCCGCTGCCCTTCTTCAAGCGCTGATTCTGCGTCGCGGGCGCGGCGGGCCGTCACCGGCGCCGCAGGGCGCTCGCCTCAGGCGTGCGGCGTGCCGTTGCCGTTGCCGCTCGGCTTCGGGCGCGACTTCGAGGCGCGCCGCGAGGGCGCCGCCTGGTCGCCGCGGTTCTCGCGGTAGAACCTGGTCGGCTTGTCGTCCTCGAGCTGCTGCCCGAGCTTGCGCAGCGCCTCGACCTCGATCTGCCGCACGCGCTCGCGCGTCAGCCCGACCATCTCGCCGATCTCCTTCAGCGTCAGCGGCTCATGGCCCTGCAGCCCGAAGCGCAGCCTCAGCACCTGCGCATCGCGCTCGTCGATCGAGTCCAGCAGCCGCAGGATGATCTGGAACTCCTCGCCCTCGGCGACGCTGCGCTCAGCCTGCTTCTGCTTGGTGTCCTCGAAGAGGTCTGCGAAGTCGATTGCCTCGCCGTCCTCCTTGCGGGGAGCCTGGCTGGGCGCGTGGTACGCACGCACGGCGCGGCGGATGATCTGCAGCTTCTTCATCGGCACCTTCATGGCCTTCGAGAGCTCGATCATGCTTGGCGCCCGCCCCAGCTCCTCCTCGAGCTTGCGCGTGGTCTGCTTCCAGCGCGAGATGAGCTCGACCATGTAGGCCGGGATGTGGATCGGCTGCACCGCGTTGATCAGCGTGCGCTTGATCGCCTGCTTGATCCACCATGATGCGTAGGTCGAGAAGCGCGCGCCGAGCGCAGGGTCGAAGCCCTCGACGGCACGGATCAGCCCGACGTTGCCTTCCTCGATGAGGTCAGAGAGCGCGAGCCCGCGGTGCGCGTAGTTCTTGGAGATCGCGACGACCAGGCGCAGGTTCGCCTTGATCATCCGCTCCTTCGCGGCCATGTCGTTGTCGTTGATGATCGCCCACCCGAGGGTCTTCTCCTCTTCGGGCGTCAGGAGCGGAGTCTCCGTGATCTCACGGAGATAAAGCTGCAACTCCGACTGAACTTGGGAACGCGCCATGCGGGACTGCCGTGATACTACGGAACTTCGGTGTGGGATTGCCACCCCGTCCGGGCCGCTTCGCCGATAGCGTTCCAAGGTGCCCAAAACCGCCGTCCGGAGCCCAGCATGAGCGATTCGAGGCAACGCAACCCTCACCCCAGCGAGGATCCCTCCGGGTCCTGGGACATCGGGCCCATCCTTCGGGAGTGGCCGTTGGGGGACGACCATCCTGCCGTCCGCCTCATCCAGTCTGACCGGGGGCAGGCGATTCAGATCAGGATCGATGCGGGACTGATCCAGCTCGCATGCACCGGAATGCCCGAGTCCGGCGATGCGATTCCGGAAGGAGCCGCTTGGCTTGACGAGGCAGCCATGCGGCGTCTTGGCGGACTGCTGCTGCAGCGTGCGCAGGCGTGGATGCAGGTCGGAAGGCTGGCGGCGGCTGCGGCAGACTGCGACCATGTGGTGCGGCTCGTCATGTCCCGGCATCCGCGGTCTTGGGGCCACGCGGAAGAGTCGCTGCAGCTGATGGCTGGGTCTGCGATCCTGCTCCGCGCGCGGGCGCTGGCGTCCGAGGCCGTTCGCGCGCGCGACTCGCGGGCAGCACTGGCTGCGATCGACCATGCGCTCGCCGATCTGGCAAAGCTGGAGTCGCCCGGTGCGGCGGCGCTCGTCGGCCATGGGGAGCGCATGCTCCATGGCATGCGCGGGATGCTGGTGCCCAGGCTGCCCGGCAGCCAGCGCGTCGAGCTGGAGGCGAGGCTCCGTTCGGCGATCGCCGCCGAGAACTTCGAGCTCGCGGCGATCCTTAGGGATGAGCTGCGCCAGCTGCGGGACGCGTAGGACGTGCGCTGCGGCGAGGCGCGCTCCGCGCGGCGGGGCGGGCCCTGCGGCGAGCCACCCGCCTACGGGGCGGAGAAGCGCCCCGGGTTGCCGCCGAAGGTGGGGTCGATCGCCACGAGGCGCCTGATGTGCGCATCGACCTGATCCGCGCGTCCCGCGATGCGGGCGGCGCGCACCATGCGCTCGCGCGCGCTCCAGTCGATCTTCCGTGCCGCGGCCAGTTCGCCGGTCTGCCCTCGTGAGGCCATCGACTCGGCAAGGCGCGCCACATCCATCGCCTCAGCGAGCAACGCGGGACGCTCCGGCGGCTGCACGAGCGTCGCCTCGTCGAGCAGCGCATCGGCGAGCGCCAGGAGGTCGTCCTGCGATGCGTCATCGTGATCTGCGGCGGCACGCGCCCGGGAGGTGCGGTCTGCGGCCGCGCTGCGCGAGAGGCCTCCCCATCGGCTCGCCAGGCTCACGTCCAGCCGCATCGCGTCAAGTGTGGGCGCATCGATGTTCGCCGCGGCATCGAGCACCGCGGCGAGGCCGCGCGCAACCTTCGGGTCGAGGCCCGATGGCGACGCGATCGAGGCTGCGACGACATCGCGGGCGCCGCGAGCGGCGTGTGCCGCGGCTCGATCGGTGGTGCCAAGCGCCCGGAGCCGTGCCGCCGCAGTCGCGGCGGCGGGGGATCCCGCCGCATCGCGCGCACGCTCGGCCAGGCACCTCCCAAGCAGGTGGGCATCTGAGGGGTGCATGCCCTCGAGCGCCGCAGGAAGATCTGGGCGTGGCGATGCGGCCGCACCAGCAGGATCGATGGCGCACGCGTCGAGCACGAGCATGGCTGCATGCACGCGCGTTCCTGCGCGCGACTCCGCATCCGCGGCCGTGCATGCGGTGACCAGCTCCGCAAGGCGCGTCGCCGCGTCCGCCGGCGTCATGGTCGAGGACCGCGCGCGCTCGAGCGCCTCGACAGCCTGCTGTGCCGGCCCGAGGGCACTCAGGCGCGACGCGTCATCGGCGAGCGCGATCGCCAGCACGATGGACGCCTTCAGCTGGCCTGGCCGCGAGTCGGGATGCGCGGCATCGTGGGCAATCTCGAGCATCGCCAGATCGGCGGGGCAGCCCTTCCATGCCGGATCATCCGGGAAGCGCGTGGCGAGAGTCTTGAGCGCATCCGCCGCGAGCGCCGCGTCGTGAGCGCGTATCGACGCGTCGAGGGCAGCGACCGCAGCCATCGATGCCCTGTCGGGGGACGTCTCGGCAAGCTCCGCACGGATCGCCTCGCCGGCGGCAACGTCGCCCGCGACGCGCTGCGCATGGGCGCGCGCCACGAGACCATCGGGCGGAAGCCAGCTCGTGTCGAGGGCCCGCGCCGTGATCGGCCCGAGCCTCTCGATGACGGCGAGCCTGGCCGCCCACCGCTCCGGCGCGGGGCTCTGCCGGATCACCTCCGCGTAGGCCTCGAACGTGGGGCCCGCAAGGCTCGACTTGCCCAGCGCGTTGCGCAGACGGACGTAGGCGTCCGCCGCCAGGATGCGCAGCGGCAGCGACAGCCCGTCGACGCGTATGACCTGCACCAGCTCGGTCAGCGCGCGGTCGCCGAGGCGGCTCTCCGCCAGCGCATCGCACACCAGGATGCGTCCGAACATGGCAGGCAGCGGCTCCCCGAGGTAGACGATGCGCACGGCCGCGGCGCGTGCCGCATCGGCATCGCCCGCGGCGGATGCGGCCGCGCACTCGGCGAGGTCCGCAACCGCCCCGAGCGCTGGCGGGATTCCCTCGCGCGCCGCGCGCACGCGCTCGAGCAGCGATGCGGCACGCGTGCGCCTGTCGCGCGATGCGGCCCCGCCGCGGTCGGCACGGTCGATGCCCACCTGCAGCGCCTGCGACGCCACGTGCAGGAATGCGATCGTGGCGTCAGTGCCGGCCGCCGAGCCCCCGGGCCCGTCTTGGACCGTGGCAGCCTCGACGCCGCGCAGCAGCGCGAGCGCCCTGGCCGCATCCGCGGGATCGGCGGATGCGAGCGCCGATGCGGTGGAAGGCTCCGCGAAGAGCCCGATGCGCAGCGCATCGGTCGCGCGTTCCGCCACAGCCTCGCGCCTCACGCGAGGATCAGGTGCCGCCGCGACCCGCCGCTCGTGCGCTGCATCAAGGGCCGTCCACGCGCGCGCGCGCTCCACGGAGGACCTTCTCGGATCAGTCGCGTCGATGCGCAGCCGCGCCCGCTCGAACGCTGAACGGGCCTCGTCAGTGCGAGGCGGCGCCACGCGCTCGAGCGCATCGACGAGCTCGCGCCAGCCCTGCTCGGATGCGCACTGCAGTATCAGGGCATCGCTGGCCGCGTCGGGTCCATCCTCGACGATGACACGCTCGCGCGAGTGCGCAGTCCCGAGCGCCGCAGCGTGCGTTGCGCCCCAGGGCCCGCGTGCCGCAGCGTGTGTTGCGCCGGCAGTCCCGAGCGCGAGGAAGAGCGCAACGCCCAGCGCGGGACTGCGCAGCATGGAGGGAGTCGCGTTCATGGCGCGAGATCCCCGGCGAGGATGATGCGTGCCTCCGGAGCGTGCTTGAGCACGCCCACCAGGACGTCACGCACCTCGGCGAAGTCGTAGGCGCCGCACCTGATCTCGACGGGCTGCGCCGCGGAGATCGGGCGTCCCGGTCCGCGAAGTTCGGCGAGCGTCGGCCCGACCTCCAGCGCAGCCGAATCCCGCGCCAGCGCGAGCGTCTCGATGCGCCACATGCCGCCGCCCGCGGGCGAGATGATGACCCGCTCGGCGTCGAGCTCAAGCGGATCCGGCGTGCGCGGAGGGATCGCCACGAACGCGGGCACCGCCGATGTCGCATCCGGTGCAGCCAGCGCCACGGCAAGCGGTGCCGTGCGGGCGCACTGCTGCAGCGCGTCGAGCAATGCGATGGACGGTGCATCGGTCGGGATTCCGATGGCGACGGCGTCGATGCGTTCGAGGTCGGACGCGGAGGGACCCGATGTGGATGCCTCGTCGCCCGAGCGCGCGGCGAACCACCGCACGGCCCCTGTGCGGTCGATCGCGCAGCTGATCGAGGGCATCGCCGGAGGGCGCTGCGCGCGCAGGACCAGTGTGGCGA